>JAYUYT010000127.1:0-21258 GCA_043752345.1 Nitrosospira sp. | reverse complement strand
GCAGACCGATATAGCCGTTGTTGTTGTTGGCGATCAGAATTTCCTGATGACCGTCACCATCCACGTCAGCGGCGACGAACAGATCGGCGGCATTACGCGACCAGTGCATACCAGTCCCTACAATCTGGCCGCTGCCGATCCAGACCGGTACCAGCGCCGAGCCGTTCCACTTGAGCAGGTTGATGGAGTCTTCCTCTCTTGAACGTTCAATCGCTTCGGTTACACTAACCAAGTCCTGATAACATTTTTCGAAGGTTACAAAATTTAATTGGCCTAAATCCTGAGAGAGTTGGAGTTGGGCGTGCAGCTTTGAAATGTAAAGTATGATGAAAAATATATAGAGGTTTGGCTGGCGAATACTTGCAGGATGTTTTTTCAAAAAAGAGATAATGTTGCTTGGCTCAACAGCAGCGATATCTCCTTTCAGAGAACTCAAAAATTCTTCAAAGAACCGGCCCAATGTTAAGAAGTTAACCAAAAAGCCGGGAGCGCATTGAACCAGTATTGGAAGTTTTGGTTGAGATGGTGTTGTTATTTCAGAACCGACTTCCAAATGTAAGCCATAAAAATACTGCACTTCCTTGCATAAAAAACAAGACAGTTCTGTTTTCAAAGTGTCGTATAACGTTTCTAAATCCTGAAATCTACACTCCTCCTTGCTCGAATCAACCAGCATATTCTCATCGGGAAAACCCGTACGTAGAGCGATGATTTCGATGGGCAGGCGGTAACGGGCTTTCAAAGATAAGAGGGTTCTGAGTACACTATCGTACTTTTTCCCCAAATGGCCTTCGATGCGCAGAAAATTATACGGCTCTAGATCATAACGCAGGGGATCAGTGATAAATGCAGGCGCAATCGGTTCGTATTTGTCGAACCGGTAACTCAAATTTTGATTGGCCCGATTCCGGCGGGTTTTTTCAGTATTCCAGAGTTGGTACAGCGGGGGCGTGCCGTTTTGCAGGTAATAATAGGGAATGGCTTTGTCTGACAGCGGAACGTCGGCCAATTTGCTCGGCGTGATGCGGATTTGATCATCTGTACTAGCAGTGACGGATGCGGTGGGCAAAGGGGCATTGGTAAAACTAGCGATCATTTCCACGAGGCGCCGGAACAATTGCACCAATTCTTTCGTACGCTCTTCACAACCGCTAATGGACGATGAAGCCAGGAAGTGATGCCGATAAACACTTGGATTATTCACGCTAGCCGTGTCCAAAACGCCGGGCATCAGATGACGCGGGAACTGACCCTCTGGCGGGCAGCAGGCGCACATCAGATCCACACCTTTCCAGCGAAACTCGTCGTATGCTTTCAGAAGATCGTCAAAAAAGTCGTAGTAATATTGCAGGAAAAGCACCTGGGTCGTCGTGGTAGGCGCCGTATCCAAGAACTTGAAATGGTTATAAAAATCTGAAAAAGGATTGTTCCGGGAGGCGTCTTGTACTATGGGTTTAAACGCTTCATATGCGGCAATTAGGGCATCGCCGATATTTTTCACCAGTTGATCGTTGTTAAAAACCGCGAGGTAAGCCGCCAGCACCTGATTAGATGTGACGGGGTTAGCGGGGTTAGGGTTTGGCACATCATATCGCGGCAGACGCAGATCTGGTAGATTCAACCGATCCAACAAGGTTATTTCGATGTCCGAAAGTGTAAGGTTTGCTTGCAGTTTGTTCGCTTCAGCGATCATATTGGTTAGGTCGCCGACATTGATCAATAGGCGCTTAACGGTGCTGGTTACCTCCGTACCCCTGTCATCACAGTTATTGGGGCTGCAATTACGCGAGTCCTGCTTCCTCAGTTCTAAAAAAAGCAGAACCGCTTTGTTTTTCAGAAAGTCAGCATCCCTATCTAGGGGGGTAGTGTTCGGCTCGCCCGTCGGGAACAGCTCCCACAACTGATATTGTTCATTTTTATCTTTATTTTTTATAAATGCCGGGTAACTCAAATCAGGCGGGACCAGGTAATCCCGATATGACACTAGATCCATTTTTTCGGGCTCAACGATCAAATAGCCCTGTGAGGTGACGCCGCAGCCCTTGGAAATACTGATCGTTTTTTTGTTTTCGAGCTTTATTTCCAGGCCGCACACTATGCCAATGCCTATGAGATTTGCCCGCGTCAGACGCTGCTGATCGTCCAAATAGTTGAACATATCATTCAGATGCCCGCTGGTCAGCACCTGGTTGGCTGCAAAAACCGGATAGTGATCGTGATCTTGTACAGGTTTCATGGCGAGGTCCGTTATCAAAAGGTTCAGGAGGTGGATGTTTTGAGCCGGTGGTTACCCAAAGCGGTACTGCCTAGTCGCACCGGGTTTTGATCGCTGCCATCGTCGCAATCGTGCAAGGTTGCGCTTGGGTAGATATTGCGCAATTCGCTAAGCAGGTTCACGACGATATGGAGTCGGTAAGAGACTTTTTTATAAGCGCTGTAGCGGTTCTTCAGAAAGTTCTTGATAGTAGTATCTGTGTCGGATTTGAAGCTTGAATTAATGCACAGTTTGGTTGGATTAAAATTGAATTCTGGTGGATTAGCATCAAGCTCATCAAGCCCCTTCCCTTGCGCAAGGTTGCCATTCATCCATTGGTAAAATACCATGCCGTATTGTTCCAGAATGTTCGTAGCGCATTGGCAGATGTCGATTTCCTTCGCCGAGATCGTGAGGTTGGCGCTGAGAATAGCCTGTATGCGCTCGTGCAAGCGCTCTTCTGTCCAATCAATTTCCGCGTTGCTCTTGAGCCATTGGTTCCAAGCGTTTTCAAAGCGTTCGAACTGCCAGCCATGCAGGGCAATTTGCTGAAAATGCCTGACCATCAATGACCGTATCTCGTTCCAGAGAGAGGCGGAGATAGAGACAGAGATGTTGCCGATATCCTCAGGTTTAGGCGTATCTTTGAATTCCTTCTCAATCTCGTCGTTAAGTACATCGGGGTGGATATAGTCCAAAGTTTTATCTTTGTACCAGCCCCAGTCCTTGAATACTTTACTGAAAGCCATATAAATGGCGTTCGCGTAATTGCACGCATCGAGTTCGGTGAGATTTGTTCCTGCGGTGGTTTGTCCCTTTGTTGCCAATAACTCGGCCAATAAGCCGATGACTGGGTCGCAAAGATTGTCAACAGAGCCATCGTTACCTACCCAGCATATTTTTCCGAGCAGATGAGAGGGTGTTTCCTGCTGGATGGTGCGCTCGGCAAAGCGACGCATATCCAGATTATCAGCATAAACGTTCGCCCAGGCGGGCATAACGAAGGTGAGGCGGAACGAATAAGGGTCTGCATAAGGAACTTCGTCGCCACAGGCCACACAAACGCCATCTGCACAGGCGGGATAGAGTGCATCGCCTGGGAATTTGGGACGCAGCAGCAAGTGTTCCACGACTATGAAGCGTTCATTGGCACTCCAGGCCAGCAATTCATCCATCATGGCTTGAGCTTCGGCTTTACCCTCGAACTGATGGTCTGCCAGTAATTCCGCCTTTTTGTCCTTGAGGTGTAAATGATACTTTTTAGCGTATTTCACGATTTTGTAGGCTTCGGGAAGAGCCATCCGCTTGATTAACATCCAGTAGGCATCAATCTGGTTGGCGACATCCGGTGTGATATCTCCTTCGAGCCAAAAAATCCTTTCATTGCTGTCGGTCAACTTGAATTTCCCAACCGGATGATTGATTGGCGGCCAGACAAATTTCAAATCGGGGTAGCCCAGCAACAGGCTGATGCGTTTCTTGATGCCTGGAATATTGTCCGGCGTACAGGGTATCTGCGTATAGTCAAAGGCCTTTGCTCGGTCATGACTGATGTTCGGATAATCTTTGAGAAATGAAATCTTGTCGGTTATCAGTCGGTCTGCCGCAACTTGTTTGCCAGCCAGATTACTCAGCATTAATGCATATTCACTAAATTGTTCACCGAAACGAGCCATCAAATGGTCAAGAAAACGGTTGCGGCGCTGCTGGAATTCAAGGTCTGTCTCCGTCATTTCCTTAAGTTTGGTTTGATCAAGTCCTTTCGTATCAAGTCGTTTCGTAATTTGGTCGTAACCCTGAATAATCGCATCATTGAACTCCCGAATAAAATAAGTCCGCTCTACCTTAGGATCGAGCGAGAACAAATCTGCGGTGTGTGCCAGTTGGGCGAGTGCGTTCCCCAAATGCTGTTCGAATACCATGAGATATGCTTTTAGTTGCATGGCCTGTGCACGACGCAGAGTGGAGGCATGTGAAGGCAGGCCGTCAGGGCCAATGCCATAGGTCAAGGGGAAGCTGTATTGCACTGGGAAGTATTCTTCCAGGTTACGGAAAGTTCCCGGTGGAACAGGTAAGTCTTTGGGTGCACTTTTTATTCTTGGGCGCTCGGCTTCACCATGGAGCTGGGTCAATGTATCGTAGGCTTCATCCATGCGTGGCAGGAAGGGCAGGCCATTCTTGTAGAATAGGAAGCGTGACAGGTTGTGGTAAAGCCGCGGCTGATGTGATTGGGTGACAGCAAGCAGCCATGAGGCACTGACCTTATTCGCATCAATCGGAGTTATATGTGGGTCGGCAGCACCTTTTATTACATTCCCTTCCGCATCATATTTGGTAAGCAAGAGGTTGTTTACGGCGATTACACCTTTAATGCGCATAAGACGATTGACGATATCCGACGTGCGTAGCATGGTTTTTAGCCCGGATGCTTCCAACTCTTTGGCTTTGATAAAACCGCTACTCAAGGCTGGACCGTTGAAGATATCCTCTACAGGAGTATTGGCATCCAGCAGTTCCTGCAAGGTATAAAACGGCACGGGCGGGTTGAGGTACTGCTCGATCTCGAACCAGATGCGCGCCTGCACCCGTTCGATATCGGCATCCGCTGCAACTTCCACATCAGCGCAGACAGCTATATCCTCCACGTCTACGACTTTTACGCGGCAGTAATCCTCGTCCAGGTTGCGGTGGCTGTTTAACGCGCATTTGGCAGCCCTAACCTGGGCTGCTGTTTTTTGCAGTTTACGGCGGTAGCCTTGGATAAATCCTGTTGCTGTTTCTTCAGCTAATTTCAGCTCTAACTTGCCAACAGACAAGTTATTTTTTGTTTCTACATCACAAAAAATGCGGAGCGTGGCATTATTGATTTTAACGATTTCACTGCCGATTGAGACACTGAACGTCAGATAAAAAACACCGCGCCAGTACTGCTTCAGTTCGGCATCGCTAATGGTGTTGTTGTCGGTTTTGCTGCGCGAGAACTTCCCCCAGCTAATAATTGTTGGGTTGCCTGTGCTGCTTGTAAAAGTATTATAATCTTCCTGATCTAGCAGCTCCCAAGCAGGGAACCGTAGTTCCAGCGTATATGCGTGCAGACTTCCCGCGAAGGAGATACTGAATGTCTGTACTATTTTCCGGTCATTCAGATCACCCAATTCCGGATCGGCTTCCAACTCGAGCAGGATGTCGTACATGCCATGAAGGTCAATTGTTTTTGGAGAGACTACGGGTAAATTACTTGGCCGTTGATACGACAGCATCAACTGATCCTTCTCGCACCAAGCATAATAATGAAAATCGCAGGCGCATTCTTTGCAAAAAATCCAGGCGTTGCGCACCCCGTCTAGATCAATCAGCAGGCGGCGAAAGTCGTCAGGTGTACTTGGGTTAACAGTTAAAATTTCTCTCGCAGGAAAAAATGCCTGATTCGGGAAAGGCTCGCTCTTGTTCTTTGACGGGGTTGCGGGCGACAAAATGTCTTTAATTTCCCAACTGGTACGATGGGATAAATCTGTAATGGCGTAGCACAGCGCTTCAAGGATGGTAATGCCGGGGTCGTGGGTGTTGTAGTCCGTCCACAGATGACTGCCCATCTGTGCGATGAAGCCGATACCCTCGCGACGGAGGCGATAGTAATCCTCAGCAGGTTTCAGCGCAGGCTGTTTTGGTATGGAAGGAGGGAGCGGACTCATGTTTCACAAGGGCAATTTTCGCCGGGTGTTTTTCCCGCAGTGGGATTAATAGCCGTGATGTCGTGCTCTGTTGCTGGCACAGAAACCAGGATGGACACGGCCTTCGAGCCTTCAACCTCGTCCATGACTTCTCTTCCCCGGGTTTTATTATCAATGACGTGAAACAATTTGAAATCGGTTACATAGTCAACATAAGGCTGTTCTTCCACCAGGTTAATCAGAACAGATTTATAAATTTTTCCGCCGAAAGACGGGCTTTTTCCATCGATATATGCCCAGGGAGAGAGGAAGCGCGTTATGGTCTCCTTCAATTTTTTTACATAAAAAGTCTCGTCAAATCCATCGTACAGTCGCACATTGAATTCGGTGCGCACTTCTTCAAATTGCGGATTCCTGACATGTAATTTCACGAAACAGGAAAACCGCTTGCCCAAGAATGTTTCTATTTTCTCCAGCAGGCCCAGGCTCGTGTATGGACGCAAAGGGTCGCGCAGGCTCTGAAATTGCTGGCTTGGAATAGTGACAACCGTTACATGCCCCGGTGCCAGTTCCTTGTAAGTATCTGGCGTGTACTGCGTATGGTTCAGACATTTCGCCTGATAAATCTGTGGGAATGCCTCTAATATCAGCCGCTCATAATCCCACAAAGCAATGGCACGATCCTTGTGCCGCAGCCGCTCGCTGATACGAGTGTAAAATTCCTTGGGCGCTTCCGCCTCTTGCCCGCCAAAGGTGGCGAAGGGTTGGATTATTTTTTTGATAGCGGCGACGGGCTGATCCAGCTTGCTGATTGTGCCTGCTACCAAAGTTTTAGCAGGAAAAGCCGGGTCGTTTCCTTTATTCATGAATGTCACTTCCAATGCCTGCGCCGCCACCATGTGCAGACGGCACACAGCATCGCTGTCCGAAGTCACTGCTGCACGTATCCAGTGCATTCCATCAGGCAAAATGGTGTTGTTACAGGTGGCGTCGCGGGGCATGGCAAAGGTGACAATGCCGGAATTAAGCAACTCGCCGGTATGATCTTCCACATCATTTTTCGCAAAAGGGACCCACTCGTTACTGCGGAGGTAGCTCCAATGGATGTGCGGGTCTGGTTTTTGCAAGAGTGGATCGGCGGTACCGTCGATGACCTGAAACAGTAGAGCGAGATTTTGCGGGGGCTTAAGGCCGGTAACGCCGATGTAGAGCTCGGCTTCGCTTTCGTTATTTTTTTCGCCGCGCGGGAAATCGAATTGGGGTAGCAGATATACAATATTGGTAGATTTATTCGGGAAAGAGGGTTTTTCCGCCTGGCCGAACGGGGCAAGGTGGAAAAAGTGGCCTTGCCGTTCTTCATAGGGCTCTGTTGAATCCAGCTTGATTTGCTGCCAGTCCGTGGTGTAATGCAGCGAAAGAGTGTCAATAGTCGGCCCGACTGGCGGCCCGACTGGCGGGCTAGGCGGAGATCCAGGATCGGAGCCGGCTGGTTTCTTAATGAGATAAGCGAGCATTTTTTTCTGATACTCGAGCAATTTATTTGGATAAGCGAGCAATTCAGTCTGATACACCGATTGCCCAAAACTATCTACCAGGCTCAGCTTGATGAAACCATGGCGGGAAGCCGTGTTGTAAAACTCATTGGGAGTGAAATCTGGCTCATCGAGCACCCCGGTAGGCACAAATTTGTATTCTGGCTCCACCACCGTGCGTTCCCAATCTCCGTTCAAGACTTCAATTTCGATACCCGGAATGGGTGTAGAAGGAGATGCGGTCGGTGTGGTCACCCACCGTATTTTTACCGACACGCTATTTTGTTTTTGAAAGGCCTCTTTCGAGCCGATGATCAGACTGTTGCCGGCGACGGGCGACGCACCATAAGGCTGAAACGGCTTTGCAGTATCCACCGGGCCGAAGTCGTTGGAAACTGCGAGCGTCTTGAGCCCGTCGACTTCCACCCTCAGACTGATTTCCTTAATAGCTGCATCTTGGAGAGAAGGGTAAATATATTCTTTCTTGGTGCAGTGCCGCAGCTTCACCAGCAGGATCGGCAGATTGGTTGCGAAAGCATAACCGTGGGTTTTGGCCGAATATGGCGTTATTGCCGGGGCGGTTCCGGCAAGCTCAATTTTTAGCTGTAGTAATTCTTTTTCAGAAACATATTCAAAATGGAATGCAGGTGCTTCAAGCCAGCCCTTTTTACTGGTAAGCAGGCAAACCACATCCTTTTCATGTTCATTAGTATCAGTGAATCCTGACAAACTCTCATTGAGTGTAAAATCAAGCGTGATCGTCCTTGTTCCTTCCGCCATCCATAAATAATGCGAGGCGATAGCGAAGCCCACTTCCGCTTCCGCCATCCGAATTTCCACAAGCTCTCCATCGGCATAAATCTTGTTGGAGAAGGGATGCCAGGATTGGTCCACTGTCGTCAGCGCAGCACCCAGGCCGTCGGCTGAATTGGCAATAAGGGAGGCAAAAACCCGGCCTTTGTGGATAGTGGTCGGACTTGCCGAGCCGACCACTTTGTCGCCATGCCGATACATTGTCTTCAAGGCGGTAACTTTTGCCTGATTTGCAACCAAATCCCGGTCATTGGCGAAGAAGGCATCGATGTTCAGGTCGTCTTTGCCAGCTTTGAACAGTTCGCCCGTTTTAAGCTGGTGCGGGTCGGCGTGTTTGGCCAATTCCACCAGCAGGTGTGCATGTCCCGGTTCTGCGGATTTTTCCTTGAGCTGGAGGATCTCACGGTAATAAAAATCCAGATGACGTCCCGTCAGCGTATTGGTTTCCGCGCGGGCGTATTCAAACAGACGCAGGTAGGTCAAGAACAAGGTGTAATGCGGCTCATGGCGATCCCATTGCGTAAAAGTCGCATTCAGAGCCTGTTTTGCATCGCTCACGACACGGGCATAGACTTTCAGAAACTGATCGAATATTGAAGTAAAAAAAGTGTGGGTGGCAATGTGGTTGATGCGCACGAAAATACCTAAACCCGTACCGTAAACCGAGCTATCCTTTTCAATATTGGTTGTATAGGCGCTCCAGTTTGGCGCACTGGTGTCGGTTATCCAGTCTTTCGATAGCCCGTTGCGATAAATTTCCTCAAAAGTAACAGTCGTGCTCCCCATAATTTTTTTGTTTGGATGCTCATCTGCAATCAGGCGGTGACGGTGGCGTGGGGTTAAAAATAGATCTCCCTTGTAATAAGCGATAAGCCGTTTGAATGCTGGCGCCAACTGGCTTGCAATCAAATTCTGCAGCGTGCCTTTGAGTGGAATTTCAGGCGGCAGGCTCTCTTTCAGAGAGTCCAGTTGTTTGGCAAGCGCACCGGCATAACTGAACAGGTATCCCAGGTTATTTTTTAGTTCTGTTGCTGTTGATTTGTTTTCAAAATTATTTAAAAAGTCCAGCGCCGTCTTGATATTGGATTTGTAATATTCGATATCCTGCACTGCAGCAATAGCCATCTGTACCGACACGTCTTCGCTGAAAAACCGCCTCCAGTCATCCACTTCAACATTGCTTGAATCGCAATACCGTAAAAACGCAGAATACGCTTGGGCGAACACCATCTGGTGCGCTGTCGTGTGCTCATCCACCGGCGCGTAAGCTGGATCGAGCGCCACAGACATGCGTTGATCCTGGCGCGTGCCTTCACGCACGAGTTTCAGCGGGTCGGTATTTTGTGTGCAATCTGTCGGTGGCGCCATCATCAAATATTGTCAGGTAAAAGGTTAATGGTTGTCGTAAGGTTGATGTCCGTGCCTTCTGATTTGTAATAGGGATAAACAAAATTGAATCGCGAGTTAGTGGACTTGACCCGGTAAACCACCTTTATCAGCACCACGCCCTCCAATTCCCGACTGTCGTCCAGACGTACGCTTTCCAGTTCGATGCGTGGTTCATGATACAAAATGGCAGACTCCACTTTGTCGGCCATCAGGGTTTTTATGCGTGTATCCAAGTTTTCAAATACCAGTTCCTCTAAGTTGCAGCCATACTCAGGCAGCATTACCCGTTCGCCGCGTGTAGTGGCAAGCAGCACTTCGAGACTGGACGCAATGTCGGCCTCCTGTTCCAGCATCTCCACACCGGAGATGCTGCGATTGAATGTTGGCGGGAAAGACCAGCCACGGCCAAGGAAAGGACGGTCCATTTATTCAATGATCAACGATAGATTCTTTTAAAATGTAAGGGTCATGCCAATACCCTTACTCCCAATTAGTTGCGTCGGTGCGCCGGGCGGCATAGTAGCTTCACTGGCAGCATGCATTTTATGGACTCAGTTGATTGAAACCGTGCCGCCCTTGATGGTCGTTGTGCCACTGCCTTTTATCGTGGTACTGGCCCCAGAAACTTCAGCGGTAGAAGTTCCAGCAGCTTTAAAAGCGGTTTGAGCTTCCAGACTTACGTTCATTCCTTCGACTTTTATGTCATTGGCAGCTTTTAGCGTAAGATCCTTGATGCTTTCAATCTTGATGCCGCTGTCGTTGAGGGTAATCTTGTTGCCATTCTGGTCTTCAATGACGATGCCCTTGTCTTCCTCAGAAAGAGTCATTTTGTTGCCACCAGGGGTTTCCAGAACAATGATTTTTTTCTCGTCATCAAAGATGAATTGCATTTTTTCGCGACTAACGTAGCCTTTGCGATGGTTATCATCTTTGCCCGGTTCAGGGGCGGGCTTGGCACTGCTGTGGCACATGCCCAGTACGACAGGATGGCGCGGGTCATCACCGAGGAAACCGACTACCACTTCATCGTCGATTTCAGGACGGAAAAAAGTACCGCGTTCTTTGCCAGCGTCTAAAGTAGAGATACGTGCCCAAATGCCTTCCTCTGCTGTACTAATTAAAGGAAGCCGGACTTTGATGCGATCCTCACCATCGGGATCATTTTCCAGAACGGTGACTATGCCGATTTGCAGGCCACTGACGGCGGGGAGCAAACCTGCGGCAGGCAGTGGCCGCAGATTGTAAGTTTCGGCAAACAACTCCGGGTTCAGGCCAAATTGCACATCAGTTTCCCAATTGCCGTTTGCTACCGTGTGGCGCACGCCGGATACGTACATCTTTCCTTCAAAGCGTTCACCAATGCCGGTGACTTCGAGGATTTTTCCAGGCAAGATGCCCGCGAATCCCTGAAACCTTGCCGTTCCACGTACTTTCGCCAACCGTTCTTTCAGTAGCCGGCCATCAGCCCATGCCTGCAGTTCAGGCTGGCTAAGTTTGCCCCCGTGTCTGATTTCGTGCGGATCGCCACCGATAACGTCGGCAAGACTAGAGGGGGATAAGTTACCGTTGCTCGTTGTAGCCGGTTCTTTGGCGTCAGCCTCGATCAGTGCCTGGTCGGTCGCGTTCCAACTGCTGGCTTTGATGCCTTTGCTTTGCCAGCGCGCATCTATTTCCGCGTCCAATTCCAATAAGGTACTGCCGTATCGGACGGCAACTACGGGTTCCTCGCCAGTAGCAGGTTGGGCTATTTTGACTTTCCCGTCCTCTACCATCACCACTTGCCCGTTGGCTTCAGCGCGGCATAGGAGAAAATCCCAATCGCTGGCGTCGTATTGCACGACTTCTTTCAGATCGGGTTGGGTAGGTTTCACATCTTTCTGCAATTGGTACGATCCGATAATCTCTTCCATGATGTCGCTGTCTTTCTTGTCAGTAAAGTAGTGGCTTTTCGTACCCGCCGTCATTTTCACTGCTTCATCGCGGCATTCAATAATGAGCAGGCTTCCGTTTTTGCGTATTTTGATACTGTGTTTAATGACAATGCCTTTAAACACGGTGTCATTTTGGGAGCGATAACCAAGCTGGATTTCAATTTTTTTGCCTGGAATAAAATGGTCGGTGTTACTCGCCGCAAAAGTTGATTTGGATGCTTCCCCATCTCGTAGTTGAATAGTGGCCGCCGGAATCCGATTTAATTCTCTGGTTACAGAAACTGACAATATATGGAATTCGCCGGAGATCTCCGTCCCATCCACAAGAACAGCAACGGTGCATACATCCGGTGTTGCGGGCGTTGGAATAGTGGATTCGTCGCCCACAACTATTTAATTGCTTTTTGGATGGGTGGAAAAACAAGGTCTGTTCCGGGTGCCAGGTACCGAAAATTGCCGAGGTTGTTTGCTTTGGCCACGTGGAGATAATATTTAGCCTCCCCATAAATCCGGTAACACATGAGCGGCAGGGTATCGCCTGCTTTTACCTTGCGCATATGCGTGAGATCAGGTGAGGTTTTGTTTTCCTTCGCGGCACGCTTTTTCTCCTCGATGCTTCCCTTGAACTTGACTCTCACAACACCACGTATCGGTTGACCATCGGGGTTGAACAGTTTATAGGTGATACCAAGCTCAATGGCCCTGCCTTTAAATATCAGATTTCCCCATACCAACTTAAGATGATACGGTTCGTGCGACTTACCCTGATACCCGATCAGCATCTCACGGAAGTGATTTACGTCATCGAAAATGCCATCTTTTTTGGCCTTTCCATCAATAATTCCGGTGTTGTCGAACAAAAACTCAAACGTGAGCTCTTCTGGCATCGTGTACTCATATTTCGCCTGCGCGCTGCTTGTACCCTGTCCCTGACCATCAGCAGTCTTTACCTTGTACTCTAACGTGTAGGTTTCCGGATTAATCAATGCTTCAAAACTGGTTTTCGCTTCCGGTTTGCCGCCACTTTCAGCGTCTTTGGAGGTCTCGAAAGCCAGGATCAGCATTTTTTCCAATTTGCCGCTATCATTAGCCATTAGCGTTCCATTTTGTCTCGGAGTACCTGCAATACCTGCTCAACGCACTCTGCTACGATCGTTTCGGTATCGACATCATTGCTGCCGTTCGCTTTATCACGCCCGAATACCTTCTGGTGGGTGGATGATTGCTCATGCTGCGGCGTGTTGACCGCGACGCGTATATGCAGCTCCTTTATCTCAATAGGCATGTTTATCCGCCACATTCATTCAGGCTTATCGGAGTAGGGCTTGGGTAAAATTGTAAAATACCGATAAGTTAGCTCCAGGGTTTCGATCACCAGGCTGCTTTCATTAGCGTTCAAATCGCTGATTGTCCATTTCTTGGGTATGGCGTTGACCACATTCCAGGTACGCAACGGCTCGCTCTTCTCGTTCATCAGGATCACGTTGATGTCAGATGGCTTGAATTTGCGATCCCGGAACGCCTCGACAAACCATTTGATCACGTCCGAACTGGTCAACATGCCGCGCTTCAGTACCATGTCAGAATACTTGGTGCGCACCGGCAGCTTGTGTTCGAAACGATTCTCTCCGCCTTCTTTGAAGCTCTCATAATCGTATTCCACCGACAGGCCAGACACGGACTGGAAGCGCACATCATCCGTGTTCTCACTGATTCCGAACTTTACTTTGTAGTAGAAGCCCCAGGGTGGGTAATAATGTGTCATGTCAAACCCGCTTCGCTATACCTTCATCAGTTTCAAACCTTCATGCGCAATTTCGATGCTTTCCACAGCGATCTCGTTTGCATCTGATTTAAGATCGGATGCAGTCACTTTCACCGGAAAGCATCGGGCAGCCGACCACGCTGCAACAGGAGTGTGTTTCTCGTTAAGCAGACGGATGACCACATCCCGCCGTTTCTCAACGCGTTCATTGGCAATCTCATCCAGCCAATTATTGAAGTCAAAATCACTTTCGAATTTGCCGCGTTTCATCGTGATGTTATTGATCTTCGCCATACCGGGCATGGCAATTTTGCTGAAATCCTTGCTGTCGCTATGCCGGTACTCGATCTTCTCTCTCTCCATCACAAGGCCGGTGACTTCAGTAAAACTTATTTTTGCGCCACCCCAATCCACTTGAAAATGGAAACGCGGTATCGGATATTCTTGTGCCATTATTTCACTCCTTATTTATTGAAAAGTAATTGGTTGACTCCTTCGCCTCCCATCCTCTGATCAAGACTCTGCCATCTTGTGAGAAAACCTGAGGATGATGAATTCAGCGGGACGAACTGCAGCCATGCCTATTTCGATGATCATGCGACCTTCGAGTATATCGAGCGGAGTCATGGTCTTGCCTAGTCCCACCGCGACATAGAATGCATGCTCTGGTTTTATACCCTGCAATGCGCCCTGTCGCCAAAGTGTAGTCAGGAAATTTTCGATCATGCCCTGAACTTTCACCCAGGTGTTGGCGTCATTTGGCTCGAAAACAAACTGCTCGGTGGCTTTTTTCGTGGACTCTTCGACGAAGTTGAAGAAGCGGCGAACGCTGATATAGCGCCATTCGTTGTCGTTGCCGGCCAGGGTACGTGCACCCCACACGAGTGTGCCTTTGCCTGTGAAAGAGCGGATTATGTTAATGGATTTGCCTGCGTTGACATCTACGTTGTACTCGGCTTGCTGATCGTGAGATATTTTCTCGGCAGGGCTGATTACGGCATTGAGACTGATGTTAGCGGGCGCTTTCCAGACACCGCGATCACGATCAACGGAAGCGTAGACACCAGCGATGGCACCGCTGGGTGGAAGAAGGTTAAGAAGTTCGGTGGCCTTTGTAACTATATTTTTATAGGCCCCAAAACTATTGAGCAGTGCTTCATTAAACTTTTTTTCGTACTCTGCCGCAGAGTTTTGCGCAAAACGAAACAGTGCAATTACTGCACTACTGGCTTTCATTGCAGCATTCTTTGCAAGATTGGCTTTTGCCTTTGGTGATCCTGCTGCTGCATAAGCAGCTATAACGTCAGCATCCGTAACACTCGTGAAAGCAGCAGGATTCAAATACCCTAACAAACTAATGGCTTTGGCTAGATTAGTAGTAGCAGTCGTGGGGGCATCACTAAAAACCTTGATATTTCCGTTAGCGACCACACTTAGAAAATTATAATGTGCGGCAAGTATGTCAAATACCTTTTTTAGTTGTGAGTTAGCAATATATTGATCTACATCAGCCTTTAAAATAAAAACTTTGGTTTGATTTGAAGAAGAATCGGGCATGGTGGTGACAATGGTTGGCAACGCATCAACCATGATTTTTACTTCAGCCACAATTCTTGCCAAAAGGTCGTATATACCTTGTAATTTGGGTTCAAGAGCAACAAGGGTTATATCTGTACTGTTATTGTAAATATCAGACCGTTTCTTCAGTTCATCCAGCCATTTTTTTCCTGCGCCAGCGACAGCTGGCTCGGGAATTTTTAAGTCGTCCACAGCTGTTTGCGCTTTAGTAGTATCAAACAATATTTGTCTAATCGTGGGGTCTGTCGTGAGATCGGATAAAGAAACAAGTGCGCCAGCACTATCACCCCGCTTAATTGTCAGGTCTCGGTGATAAACAAATCGTGGCAGGCTTGAATTGATCCAGGGACCGTATGCCGCGCCGTATTTCAAATTATTGATCCCTATACTGTTTCGCAATGCAAGTACATCAGCGCCGAAATCCCCGGTGTTCTTTGAATCGCATAGCGTGACACGGTCTTTCAGGTTGTTACATTGCATGAGTGCCTCGACTTGAACATCGTGCAATTCATTATTTTGTGAATTAGCAGCATCCGGGAAAAGCAGAATGGTGGGCTCATCCTCAATTTCTAGTTTCTTAATGCCATCAATTATCGCCTGCTTTGCAATTGATGAAGCATTAAAATCCCCAACTGACACTACATAGCAATTTCCTCCGCCGTTTGCGTAAAAAAGCCGGAGGCTGTCATAAAGCAAAAACCCTTTAGATTTTTTTGCCCCATTAAAAGCATCATTATCATCCAGATATACCTCCATCGCCTGCGGAGGCCCGCCACCAAAAATTTCTTCAAACTCCGCAATGGACTCGACACGCATAGGTTGATTGGTGAGCGATTCGCCGTTGCGTATCGCCTTCTCCGTGTATCCAACAAAGGCTGGTATTGCGGTCTCTACCGCTGCAATGGAAGGAGGAAACTTGGGGATTTCCTCAACATAGACGCCTGGGGTTTTGTACTGTGGCATTTGATTCTCCCTTGTGTAGATTGAATAAAAAAAGTGCTAAACGTAAATTTCCGAAATGAGTTTGGTAATTCTCATGCCGCTTTTATCAGCTTTTACCAGACCTGCAGACGGTTTCTGTTTCGTGCCAGCGTTGCCAAAATAGGTTAAGGGCAACGGACTCGCCTCGATTGATTTCTCCTTGCTAGTACTCTTGTTCAAGTATTTCCAGATGGTTGAGCGGTTTTTGAAGCGAATCTGAAAAATGGGACTAGGCGTTTTTGCATGGCCACTGCCATCGACAAAGTCGAAATCAGGGTCATCTGCCCGTTTTGCCGATAAGCGGATGAGGGCAAATACGTCATCGGGAACACCACCCGACAACATGACTCCACGCCGAGGCGCTCCCACGAGACCAGCAGGTGGCACAAGCGCCGGCACGTCGCCTTGGTGGACAAATACAGGCAGTTTGGTTGCCAGGGCATTTAATTCTTGCGTCCCAGCGCCGGGTTGGTCGCCGGTCAATTGCAACAAGGAATTGCCTGACGATACCAGTGCTTCCACTTGGTCATTAGTTGCAGGTGCAGGAAAGTTCTTGGACAGAAAGAGATTCTTACCGGAGCCAGTATCCCTGGAGGCCCCAGTCAAGTTTGATAAAACGGGCACATTCTCCTTGTATCGGTAGGTCTTATCTTCAGGCTGATGGTATAACTCATAGATATTTTGTGGTTGCAGGGTCAGCGCCGTGTAATTGTAAAAATCCGCCTTCTGCACCGTAATGACGAATTCGAACGTTGTATCATCCGGAATGACGAATTCGAACGTTGTATCATCCGGAATTTTGGCGCTGCCTGGTGCCGCCACTATGCAGCCCAAAGCTGTGTTTTTGTATATACAGCCAAAACTGATGAGGGCCTTTGCCGTCGTAGCAGTCGGCGTCACCGCGAGGAGCGGTCGCATGTCATACGACAGCAACCGATTATCTCGTTGTTTTTGCGGCATTAGATCGAACACGGTGGCCCCTTCATCCAGCCAGTAGTGGTGGAGAATGCGCACCTCAAACAACCGTTTGTATCCGTTGATAATCCGTTCGCCCATGTCAACTAACTGCCGTATTTTTGTGACGGAAATCGCGAATAACTTCCGTAATGAGTCCGCTTTCACTTTGTACCGCCCGGAATTTCAGATCAAGCATTCGCAGTGTGTACAATACAAATGGGTACTGCTTCCCCCCGAGCGTGCCCCACAGATGGTTGACTTCTTCCATCGCGGGAGAATACAAATCGAAAATCAGCTTGAACGATTCCAGTTTGTCCAGTTCGTTACTAGGTGCATCACTCTCAATAGAGGCAGGATCCACATTATCCTGAGTCAATACATTCTTGGATTGAAAAAAACGGATTGCTCTCGACAGCACTAATAAAGCGGCGGTGTAATTAAGTTGGGGTGCTACCACGAGAATCTGGAAATTCAGAAAAACGGGTGGGTTTTCATATGTGACTCTGAGTGTGGTGTCATTGCGCACCTGATTTGGCAGGTTTTTCAGGGTCTTTTCTTCTTTGATATTCACCACAGATAGGTTGAGGTTGCTTCTCAACACACCACCCTTACTCGGGTCGGAGGTAGAAAACCCTTCCGCCAGATTGCCCAATGCGGCTTTAGGGGCGTTAGCACCATAGGTATCTTTGATGTGCTTATTCAATTCATTTACAACTATCGTCAAAGCATGTGAAATCATGTTGATTATTAAGTATAAATTTTAGTTGATTGAAGATGGCAACCAGTTTTTACGCTTTACCAATGCGGTATGGATTGTATTTATTCATAAGCATGAATCTTTAACTTAGTTCAGATACTGAAAGAGTCAAAGTCAATTCCTCGAAAAAGGTAAAAATATTTTTTAGGGGGTGTGTCCGAAGGAGACTAGGATGCGCAAGAGCAGGTTTAACGAGAGTCAGATCGTCGGAATATTGAAGGAAGTTGAGGTGGGTCGGCAGGTCAAGGAGGTGTGCCGTGAACACGATATTTGTGATGAAACCTACTGCCAGTAGGAATCAAGGTATGGCGGAATGGAAATCTCCAACATCGAGATGCCGCTTCGCATGCCTGAACTGCTAGCTGTGCCGGGGCAGATCAACCATAGCTGGTCAATGGACTTTCAGAGTGATGAGTAGTGGTGTGGACGGCTGTTGCGCACTTTCAACAACGTCATTCTACCGAATCGAAACAGTGGCTAACTGCTACTAACTACTACTAACTACTGCTGCAGTTTAGGGACTTAATCGTTCCGGACGTTGGTATTGATCCATCGATTTAACAGGCTGCGTGCCGCATCGGTGAGTTCCGACGCAGTCATTCCCACCGGGCCGCCGTGCGCTTGCAGCAGCGCATCCGCTGCTGCACCGTGCAGGTGTACCGCCAGCAGCAGTGCATTCTCCGCGCTCAGTCCCTGCGCCAGCAAGGCACCGATGATGCCGGATAGCACATCACCGGTTCCCGCGCTGCTTAGACCGGGATTGCCGCTGGTGTTGAGGTAACGCCTGCCATCGGGCATGGCACAAATGCTGCCGACGCCTTTCAGTACTGCACAGCAGTTGAAATGCTGCGCCAGTCTGGCCGCAGCGGCCATGCGGTCATGCTGTATCGCAGTCGTGTCGGTGTCGAGCAGTCGAGCAGCTTCTGTGGCATGCGGGGTGAGGATGGCAGCGGCGGTACGCGCGCGCAGCAGGCCGGCAAGCCGGGGGTGGGCGGCGATCAAGTTCAGCGCATCAGCGTCCAGCACCAGCGGCAGCGCAGATTCCAGCACGCTGCCCAGCCAGAAATGAGCGTCGGGTTCCATGCCCAAACCGGGGCCGACGACCAGGCAGCTGAGGTGATCGAGTTTGAACAGTTCGTGCACCGGGCGCAGCATCAATTCCGGCTGTGCAGTGTTTACACCCGGTGCGTCAGCAGCCATCAAGCCGAGATAGACGCGCCCTGCACCCAGTTTCAGTGCGGCGGTTCCAGCCAGAAACGCCGCCCCCACCATCCCGGCCGCACCACCGATGATGCCGACGCTGCCGAACATGCCTTTATGACTGTTAGCGGAGCGCGGCGGCAGCAGTAGCTCCTGCGCGTAAGACTGATCCAGTTTCCAGGCATGGGGTTCAACCAGGGAAGACGCATCGAGATCAAGTGTGCGTAGCAAAATCTCACCACAGTAATCGGGACCATGCTGAGTCAGCAGACCGGGTTTGAGGCCGATGAACGTGACCGTCACGGCGGCACGAATCGCTGCACCATGGACATTGCCGTTGTCGCTGCCCAGGCCACTGGGGATGTCGAGCGCGAGCACCGGCAGATGCATGCGGTTGACCGCATTGACGAGTTCCAGGTATTTGCCTGCCAGATCGCGCTCGAGCCCGATGCCGAACAGCCCGTCTATAACTGCATCCCAGGTTTTATCTGCGGGGATTTCGGTCAGGATCTCGCCGCCTTCAGCCAGCCAGGCATCCAGCGCCTGTTTGGCATCAGCGGACAGGCGCTCGCGTTCGCCGCTGAACACCAGCGTGACCTTGAACCACCAGGCTTGCAGATGGCGGGCGACGATAAAGGCATCGCCGCCATTGTTGCCGGGGCCGGCCAGCACCAGCACCGCGTTGTGTTCATTAGTCAGCAACCGGTCGCGCGCAATTTCAGCAGCAGCCAGACCGGCTTTTTCCATCAAAGTAGGCGGAGCGGGCAGGACGGCGGCAAGCCGCTCGATTCTGCGGATCTCGGTGGTAGTGTAGATGGGAGTGGGATTAATCATATTTTAGGGTTGATCCGGACATTACTTGCCAGCTTATCGGGCTGCGGGCAGCTTGTCTTCTCGTGTAAAATTACGCTTTCCAATTTATCGCCTCATTTTGCCTGATGCTTCGACTCCGCGGCAGTAGCGCCCTTTCCCCATTCCGTCTGGAAAAATTAGCGGCCGCACTCAAAACCGCCGCTCCGCAAGTTTCCCACATTTACGCCGAATATTGGCATTTTTGCGTGGTGGGACGTGATCTGCGGTCAGACGAAAGCGCCATTCTCGTGAAGCTGCTGACCTATGGTGCAGCGCGGCAGGGCGAAGAGCCTGCAGGCGAATTGCTGCTGGTGCTGCCGCGTCCCGGCACCATTTCGCCGTGGTCGTCCAAGGCCACCGACATCGTCCACCATTGCGGACTGGAAGCAGTCGGGCGGCTGGAGCGCGGTGTGGCGTTTTACGTTCAGACCACGAGTGAGCTTGCTGCTGCAGCGAGAACCGCACTGCTCGCACTGCTACACGATCGCATGACCGAAGCGGTGTTCAGATCGTTTGACGATGCAGAGAAGCTGTTCCGGCATTATGCGCCCGTGCCACTCGACACGGTAGATGTGCTGGCTGGTGGAATGGCGGCGTTGCAACGCGCCAACAGCGACATGGGGTTGGCGCTGTCGCCTGACGAAGTCGAATATCTCGCGGCCAATTTTGCGCGCATCGGGCGCAATCCCACCGATGTCGAACTGATGATGTTTGCCCAGGCCAATTCGGAGCATTGCCGCCATAAGATTTTCAACGCCGACTGGGTGATAGACGGCAAACCGCAACCGCACTCGCTGTTTGCGATGATCCGCAATACTCACCAGCAGCATCCGCAGGGTACGGTGGTGGCTTACGCCGACAACTCGTCCATCATCGAAGGGGCGAAGATCGCGCGCTTTTACCCCGGCAAAGACCATGCTTACGGCCATGCCGAGGAGCAGACGCATATTCTGATGAAAGTGGAAACTCACAATCATCCCACTGCGATTTCACCTTACCCCGGTGCCGCTACCGGCGCGGGCGGTGAAATCCGCGACGAAGGCGCCACCGGCCGCGGCGCCAGACCCAGGGCAGGGCTCACGGGGTTTTCTGTTTCCAATCTGAACATACCCGGATCTGTCCAGCCGTGGGAGAAATACCAGCAAGCAGGCGAGGCTGGTTCTTATGGCAAACCCGCGCGCATTGCTTCAGCGCTGCAGATCATGCTGGAAGGCCCGATAGGCGGGGCGGCGTTCAACAACGAGTTTGGCCGGCCCAATCTGGCGGGGTACTTCCGCACTTTCGAGGAACAGGTTGCGGGCGAGATGCGCGGTTACCACAAGCCGATCATGCTGGCAGGGGGCATAGGTCATATCTCCGAGCAGCATTCATTCAAGCAGGAATTTTTGCCAGGCGCATTGCTGATCCAGTTGGGCGGACCGGGAATGCTGATCGGTCTCGGCGGCAGCGCGGCTTCCAGCATGGATACCGGCGCGAATATGGAAAGCCTCGATTTCGATTCGGTGCAGCGCGGTAACGCGGAAATGGAGCGGCGCGCGCAGGAAGTGATCGACCGTTGCTGGCAGATGGAAAGGCAGG
>JAYUYT010000126.1:0-3771 GCA_043752345.1 Nitrosospira sp. | reverse complement strand
TGGAACAGTTGGGCCGGAAATGGATGCCTGCCGGAAGGCAAGCCGATCTCAGAGAAAAAGTGAATATTCAAAGCTATCGATGATGCAACAGCATGGGTTGCGTGTAGAATTTCCACCTTCACTTCGTCGTGCATAGCATATCTATTAAATGAGCATTGAAAACCAGAAAATGAGCATTGAAAACCGGAAATCTCCACGTTATTATACGCGTTGGCGAATTGACATTGTTTTCGATGAAACAGAGAACAGGCCAACAATCCATGGTCATACTCATGACGTGTCGCTCAGCGGTGCTTCCATGTACGGCGATCATGACGTGGTTTCCACCACACCCGTCACGGTTCTGCTGTCCCCGCCGTTGGAACATGAACGGGGGCAGCAGGAAACAATCGAAATCAGAGCACAACTAGCTTACTCGGTATATGCGGGCAGCAATTTCCGCTTCCGCATTGGTCTGAGCTTCATCAAATTCAAGAACGATGGCCAGCGGATCCTCAAAGGCATACTCGATACAACCAGTTTCCTCTGAGTCCGACAGATATAAAGCCTAAGTAAGCGCTCACCTGTTTCGCACCCTGGTTCTAATAGGAAGATGACGTTATGTAAAATCACTCCTGGGACTTGTGGCCAGACAGATTTCTGACCGCTAATCTTCCTACGGAAGAATAAGCAAATTCCTACATCGGAACATTGGCATCTCTGGCACAATTACTTACGCCTCAAGCTAGAATTGCGGCTGGAAGCGGATGTTTGCCAGAGAACAAGCCGATTCCGACGCAGAAGTGAGTAGTCGAAAACATTGATGATAGAATGACACGGCTAGCACATTTTGTATGCAGCATTCCGACAGTGATCTACCTTATTGCGTATAGCGCAACTTAATCAAATGGCCATAGAAGATAAACGAGCAGCTCCGCGCTACCGTGCGCACTGGAAAATCACCATCATTTTTGATGCGGCGGAGAAAAAACCAGTTATTCATAGTTATACTAATGATCTGTCGCTTAGTGGCACGGCGGTAAATACCGACAAGAATGTGGCTTCCACAAAGCCGGTCACACTCTTGCTGTTTCCACCATTGTTGTATGGAGAGGAGCAGCAGAAGGCAATCGCAATCAAAGCGAATCTGGCTTATACAGTATTTTCAGGCGGCGATTCTTGTTTCCGCGTCGGTCTGCAATTTAACACCTTCAAGGACGATGGCCTGCAAATCCTCAAGGACAGACTCGAACGCCAGTTTCCTGTGGGCTCGAAAGATGAAAGACTTCTTGAAGCAAAGAAGGTTGCTGGCTGAGAAATTGTTGAGTACAGCATTCAGCGGTCCCCTGGCCTTCCGGTGATCCAGCGTCCCGCGACAATACAGCGCCGTCTGTTCAAGTGCGAGATGTCTGTGAGCGTATCGCAAGGAGCGCTCGATGCAATATGTTGATTCCCGCTCCCCTCCCAATTTTCTCGTGGTTACACACAATGTTTTCCTCGCCCCACTGAGTGCGCTCGGCTTGGATGGCATCTATGTGGATCCTAGATGACGTGTGCTTCCGCACTACTTCCCGCAGTCACCTGCTGGCAGATGTGCCGGGATGAGCGATCCGGAAATGGACTAAAGATGTTCAAAGGTGCCAGATTCTGCTAATTTGCAGTCCGGCACATTGATCCCTTGCGTAACCGCGTGATTTCTCCCAGACACCCCTTGCCACACCTGTTCCTTTTTCTGCTGCTCGCGGCAGGCAGCCTATTTGCCGGATTGCTGTTCGGTAGCGTGAGCTTCCCTGTTTCCGGAATTGCCCAAGTGCTGTTGTCACCGACCGATGACACCGCCAGCCAGATTGTCTGGCAGTTGCGCCTGCCGCGCGTGTTGGCGGCGTTTGCCTGCGGTGGTCTGCTGGCGCTGGCAGGTGCGTTGTTGCAGGTGCTGTTGCGCAATCCGCTGGCCGATCCGTATATTCTCGGGGTGTCGGGAGGCGCGGCGGTGGGCGCGCTTACCGCTATGCTACTGGGGTGGGGGCTGGTACTGGTCAATCTGACATCGCTGGCAGGTGCGCTGGCTGCGATTGCCATCGTGTTCGGCCTGAGCTTTCGCAGCGGCGACTGGAATCTCTACCGGCTGCTGCTGACCGGGGTGGTGTTGTCCGCCGGCTGCGCTGCGCTGACCACCCTGATCCTGACC
Organism: Nitrosospira sp.; assembly: GCA_043752345.1. GTDB lineage: Bacteria > Pseudomonadota > Gammaproteobacteria > Burkholderiales > Nitrosomonadaceae > VFJL01. The sequence goes on along the minus strand of JAYUYT010000126.1, from coordinate 1,604 downwards.
CTGGCGCCAACCAGCGACGTGAAAGGCATGCTGTTCTGGCTGATGGGCGATATGTCGCGTGCGGTCGGCGCCGAGGGGTTGTCATCTGCATGGGTGATACTGGTTATTGTGGCAACCATCAGCATGATTTTTTCCGGCAGCCTCAATGTCCTCAACCTCGGCCAGATGAAGGCGAAAACCCTTGGTGTGGCGGTGCTGCCATTGCAAGTGGGAATTTACTTTGGCTCCGCATTGGCTACCGTGGCGGCGCTGATGCTGGCGGGTGTCATCGGCTTCGTCGGCTTGATCATTCCCCATGTCATCCGCTTGCTGGGGATCAACGACTATCGCTGGCTGCTACCTTTGGCCATGCTGTTGGGGGGCAGTTTTCTCACGTTGGCGGATACGCTGGCACGAACCTTGTGGGCGCCCCAGCAATTGCCGGTTGGGGTGTTGACTGCGCTGCTGGGTGTGCCGCTGTTATTGTTGCTGCTGTCGAGAAAACGGTGATCAAGAACCTTGATCCTTTCGGAAAAGAGGTTCAGCCACGTCAGGTTATGCGGCATAATTCTTCCTTTTTCATTCCGACGCGATGAACGCTGCCCGGCTGGCCTGGTATCCTGCACCGTCCTCCATTTCACCCCGTACCCGTGACTGGCTGCAGAACCGTGGCTCCCTTACTCGCTTGATTCAGCAGCGGTGCAGCAATTTTCGCGTCCAGCCGGTATCCCAGTCACTGGCGACGGTGTGCGGGGACGAGCTTGCCGTCATGGGTCTGCGCCGCAGCGAGCTGGCGCTGGTGCGGGAGGTGTATCTGTATTGCGGCGACACGCCGGTGGTTTTTGCGCATTCAGTTGTGGCCAGGAAAAATCTGCGCGGCGCATGGCGTGGATTGAGCGGCCTCGGCAACCGGTCGCTGGGTACGGTGCTGTTTACCAACCCGGTGGTCAAACGCACACCGCTGCAATTCAAGAAACTGAATGCGGGTCATCCGCTTTTCCGCCGTGCCTGCAGAGGATTGCCGGCGACGACAGCAGTGCCGTCCAGCCTGTGGGCGCGCCGCTCCCTGTTTACTCTGCGCGGACAGTCCATACTGGTCACCGAAGTGTTTCTTCCTGCCATTCTGGATTTAAGCTAGTGACTTTCACGCAACGCCTCGACCATTACCGCAAACTAATGCGGCTGGACAAGCCCATCGGCATCCTGCTGCTGTTGTGGCCGACATTGTGGGGCCTGTGGCTGGCCGCCGGAGGGTTGCCCGACATTAACATCCTGGTGATATTCGTGCTGGGTACGGTGCTGATGCGCTCCGCTGGTTGCGTGATCAATGACTATGCCGACCGCAAAATCGATCCGCATGTCGCACGTACAAAGAACCGTCCGCTGGCGACCGGGGCGGTGAGCACCAAAGAGGCACTGTTGCTGGCAGCGGGTCTGAGCCTGTGCGCGTTTCTGCTGATACTCCCGCTGAACCGGCTCACGCTCGAGCTGGCGGTATTTGCACTGTTTCTTGCCGCCAGCTATCCGTTTACCAAGCGCTTCTTCGCCATGCCGCAAGCCTATCTTGGGGTTGCTTTCAGTTTTGGCATCCCGATGGCATTCGCCGCGCAGACCGGCGAACTACC
>JAYUYT010000125.1:0-3773 GCA_043752345.1 Nitrosospira sp. | reverse complement strand
GACAAGCCGTAACTGGAAGCAGTCACCACAACGATGCGGATCAATACCAGACTGATAAGCGCGCACAGCACCGTGAACCAGAACAGCACCTGCCAGGTACTGGTGTAGATATTCCTGGCAATCACGGCACGGTTTCCCCGGTCGTAGGTCGAGGGCGACAGCGCCAGGACCAGCGCGACGGCGCCAAAGTGGATGAGTCCCCACCAACTGCTGACTGATCGCACACACGCGTGGCCGAGGGCGCCCAATCCGGAACGAGGTAAAGAGTGTTGGCGCATGAGATGATGATACAAACCGAAAGATATGAAATTCAACTAATTCCAATTTCAGATAGAAACACTGCTAATTGGCCATCACCAACCGTTCGCCCTGAGCTTGTCGAAGGGTACGGGTGGCTCGACAGGCTCACCACGAACGGATTAGATTGTTGGCATTTCTATCTGGAACTGAAATAACGAACCAAAGTATCGCCGACATTGCCGCTCCGGTCAAACCGGGGAACGGCTGAATCAGTCGCGCGGAGGCAGATGCCCCATCTTGCCGCTCTGGTAGTCCACAAGCGCCCGACTAATCTCTTCGGCAGTATTCATGACGAAAGGGCCGCTGCCGGCGATCGGCTCATCGATCGGCTCGCCGCAGAGCAGCAGCGCTGTGGCGTCATGTGCGCTGTCGATGCAGATGTGCCCGCCCGTCCGGTCAAACAGCCCGACCTCTGCCGCATTGATAGTTTCAACAGCGTTCACGCGCACGCTGCCCTTGAGCACCACCAGCGCTACCGGATAACCATCCGGCACGGCAAGATCGAATGACTGCTCGCTCGCCAGCCGCAGATCCCATACATGCACCGGCGTGAATGTCCGCGCCGGCCCGGCATGCCCGCCGAACTCGCCCGCAATCACGCGCACGCTGCCGTAGCCACCGGGAAGATTCACGGTGGAAATCCGGTCGCTCGCAATGCTTTGATAATGCGGCGGCGACATCTTGTCTTTGGCTGGCAGGTTGACCCACAACTGCACCATTTCCAGCATGCCGCCGTGCTGCGCGAAATTGCGTCCATGCAATTCTTCGTGCACCACCCCTGATGCCGCCGTCATCCACTGCACGTCGCCGGGGCCGATGCAGCCGCCGCCACCACCGCTGTCGCGATGCTCCACTTCGCCCGCGTAAACGATGGTCACTGTCTCGAAGCCGCGGTGCGGGTGCTCGCCGACGCCCAGGCGTTTCTGTGTTGGCGGAAATTCCATCGGGCCGGCATGATCCAGCAGCAGGAAAGGGCTGATGCGCGCCCCCAGTTCCGCATAGGTAAGCAGCGTGCGCACCGGAAAACCGTCGCCGACCCAGTGATGCGTCGCGTTACGCTGAACAGAGCTGAGTTTCTTGGCCGGTTGCCCGGCATTCGTTGCTGGCATTGATTGCCTCTCTTTTAATTTGTAGCTTGCATGATAGCTTACTGCATAAGGGGAAAATATCTCATGTTTTCAGGTGCCATGCGGTACTATGAAACCGTTGCCATACAATATTTAAATATTGATATACACTTGAATGGGTGCCTACTTATAGTTAGCCGCTTATGAACACTTCCACACTATTTCCAGCTGCTCTAGCAGTTTTTTTCATGGCGGCATGTAGCATGCCTGATACGCCAGATAGTCACGCGTACACTCTCTATCGGAACGCTCCCTCCGATCCAGCTTTTCGCGTTCACGTCGCAACATTTGATTCAAACGCATATTCAAGCGGGGGTGAAATGGACGAATTGATGAATAAAAAAAATTGCGAGCACGTTCAAGTTATGTTCCAAAGTCAACCGGATTGGGCAGATGTTAAGTTCTGGTGTGAGAAAGGGCGGTTCAAGAAATAATGTCTTATCGGCTAACCCATTATTCAAGCGGGACGCACTAAAGCGCACCCCTTAATTCAGACATTAGATTCGCGCCATGAAGCACACCAATGAATCACGCGTAGGCCTCGACTCGCAGTGTCTGTCATACTTACTTGACAGCATCGAGGATATTAGTGAACCAACTGGCTCCTTTGCGGAAGAGAAGAGAGCTCTCCTACATTTATGGTTCTACAAACAGGGGACGTTCTTTCTTACGGAGACGGTTATCTCCGAGGTAAGTCAAATTCGAAACATCGATCGCCGCGAGTTTCATGAAAGTTTCATTCACACACTATTCCTTGATTACCCTGTTCGCGACCTCGCCGCTGTTCAAGCCAGAGCCTTGCAATTCGAGGCGTATCATCCGGGATCTAGTGATTGTCGGATACTGGCAGAGGCAGAAGAGCTTAGATTGGACTTCGTGTTGACCTATGACCACCGTTTCTGGAATAGACTCTCCAACTCCTCTGGCACGACAAAGCTCATGAAGCCATTAGCCTATTGGGCCAACCTTGGTATCCCAAAAGGGACAGAGCCAGTTACTGTGCCACATCACACGAATCCACTGAGTAAGCAATCATGGTGGCGTTGGTAAGCGAATCTAATAAAACATAAAACAGGGAACAAGCCACGGTTTCCTGATAACGGTTCACGCAAACACCCGTTTCACCCATCCATATGGGTCTGAAACACCAGTCCGGCATGCTCGCGCAACCGGTGGAAGTTGATCAGCTTCCAGCTTTCCTCGGCGACACTCAGCTCGGCACCGAACGAGGCCAGGAAAGTGGGAGCATCGACTGCGTCGTAGGCCACTCGATGTCCGTTGGTATCAATGAACCGTTTCAGTTCGCGCGGATCATCCGCCGTAACCCACCGCGCCATCTGGTACTTGGCGGAAGCGAGGCGGGTGTCCACACCGTATTCGTGCTTGAGCCGGTGCGCCACCACCTCGAACTGCAGGGTACCGACCGCACCCAGTAGCAGCGCGCCGCCGGCGTGCGGCCGGAACACCTGGATCGCGCCTTCCTCGCCCAGTTGGGTAAGCCCCAGCTTGAGCTGTTTGCCGCGCATGGGGTCGGCAAGCTCGACTGTCTGGAAGATTTCGGGGGAAAAGAACGGCAGGCCCGTGAACTGCAGCTCCTCGCCTTCCGTCAGCGTGTCCCCCAGTTGCAAGGTGCCGTGATTGGGAATGCCGATGATGTCGCCCGGATAAGCGACATCAAGCAATTCCCTCCGCTGCGAAAGAAAGGACACCACGCTGCCGGGACGGATGTCCTTGCCGCTGCGCACCACATGCAGGTTCATGCCGCGTTCGAACCGCCCCGAGCAGATGCGTACGAAAGCGATGCGGTCGCGGTGGGCCGGATTCATGTTGGCCTGGATCTTGAATACCACGCCGGAAAATTTGGGCTCGTCCGGTTGCACCACGCGCTGGATGGCTTTGCGCGGTCCGGGTGACGGCGCCAGATCAATCAGTGCATCGAGCACTTCCTGAATGCCGAAATTGTTGATGGCAGAGCCGAAGAATACCGGGGTCTGCTGACCGGCAAGAAAAGCCGCATGGTCGAATTCCTCGGAGGCGCCGCGGATCAGTTCGATTTCCTGCCGCGCCTGGGTGAAACTCTCGCCAAAGCGCGCCGTCATTGCTGGATTGTCCAGTCCCGTGATGATTTCATCATCGTCACCCAATTTATCCTCACCCGGTTGAAACACGCGCATGCGGTCGCGCTTCAGGTCGAATACGCCGTAAAAGTGGTGGCCCATTCCCACCGGCCAGGCAAAAGGCACGGTCGCCATGTGCAGCGTCTGCTCGATCTCGTCGATCAGGTCGAGCGGTTCACGCACTTCGCGATCCATTTTGTTGACGAAAGTGATGATGGGGGTGTTACGC
>JAYUYT010000124.1:0-9621 GCA_043752345.1 Nitrosospira sp. | reverse complement strand
GAAAACAACTTAATTAAAACCTTAGCGCCGAAATACAACATACTGTTTAGAGATGATAAGTCGTATCCGTATGTTGTCCTGAGCGGGCATCAGTTTCCGCGCCTTGGTTTTTACCGGGGGGCATTAGACAAACAGCACCATTATTTTGGCCCCTTTCCCAATGCGGGGGTGGTAAGAGAGAGCATTCAGCTTCTGCAAAAGGTGTTTCGCATTCGCACTTGCGAGGACAGCGTCTTCAGCAACCGCACCCGGCCCTGCTTGTTGTATCAGATCAAGCGTTGCAGCGGACCTTGCGTTCATTTGATCGCTGAACCAGCTTATCGTGAGGATGCAAGAAACGCCGAACTTTTTCTGCAGGGCAAGCAAACCGAAGTGCTGGAAAGCATCACCGGAAAAATGCAGCAAGCTGCTGACCGTCTGGATTACGAGCAAGCTGCATTATTTCGCGACCAGATTCAGGCATTACGCAAAATCCGGGAGAAACAATTCGTTGACAGCGGCAGGGCATTGGATGCCGATATCATTGCCTGCGCTGTTCAGGATGGAGGTGGCGGGAAAATCTGTGTCAATCTTGCCATGGTGAGGGGAGGACGCCACCTGGGAGACAAGAGTTTTTTCCCACAGAATGCGGAAGGATATGATCCAGCCGCTGCAGTAGAGGCTTTTCTCGCCCAGCATTATCTCAATCGTGGCGTGCCGCCAGTCATCATCGTCGGTGAAAAAATTCACCGGGAAGCGTTGCAAGTCCTGCTTAGCGAGCAGTGCGGCCATAAGGTTGCGATCAGTCTCAATTCCATCAGTGAACGTCGCATCTGGCTGGAGATGGCGACAGAGAACGCGCGGCTGGCACTGAAACAAATGCTGGAACGGCAGATCAGCCAGGAAGAGCGCTTGCAGGCGTTGCAGCAAGCACTGGATATGGCTGGCCTGGCCCGCATCGAATGCTTTGATATCAGTCACACACAAGGCGAGGCCACCGTTGCCTCCTGCGTGGTTTACGATAACTACTCCATGCGTAACGGTGAATACCGCCGTTACAACATCAGTGGCATCACGCCGGGGGATGACTATGCTGCCATGCGCGATGTTCTGTCCCGGCGCTACCATAAAGTTGCCGAGGGGGAGGGCAGATTGCCCGATCTGATTTTGATAGATGGCGGTAAAGGGCAGATAAGCGTTGCCCAGGAGACGCTGGTAGAGCTCGGACTGAACGATGCTAATGTACTAGGAGTAGCAAAAGGCGAGGAACGCAAGCCTGGCCTGGAACAATTGATCTTTCCAGGCATGAAAAAGCCGTTACAATTGCCCAAGGATCATCCTGGCTTGCATCTGATCCAGCAAATTCGCGACGAAGCCCATCGTTTTGCGATTCAAGGCCATCGCGCTAGGCGTGGCAAATCCCGCACCAGTTCAAGTCTGGAGCAAGTTAGCGGGATCGGTACGAAGCGCCGGCAGAATCTGCTGGCGCGGTTTGGTGGATTGAAAGGCGTGCTGACAGCGAGCATTGAAGAACTGCAGCAGACCGAAGGCATTAGCCGAGGGCTTGCAGAAAAAATTTATAAGGAGCTGCATTGAATCCAGCGACTGAACGCCCCAGTTACATTTCAGCGACATATTCCGCTCTCTATGCCTTTTAACCTACCCAATATTCTCACCTGGCTACGGATATTGGCGATCCCATTGTTCGTCGGGATTTTCTATTTTCCGCCCGCATGGCTATCGCACTCTGACCAGAATCTGATCGCCGCCATTATCTTTGCTGGTGCGGCCATCACCGATTGGCTGGATGGCTATCTGGCCCGGATACTGAACCAGACCTCGGCTTTCGGCGCATTTCTTGACCCGGTGGCGGACAAGTTGATGGTGGCAGCGGCACTGGTCGTACTGGTGCAACTGGAGCGGCTCGATGCACTCGTCGCCTTTATCATCATTGGCCGTGAAATCACCATTTCAGCTCTACGTGAGTGGATGGCGCAGATCGGCAAAAGCAAAAGCGTGGGGGTTTCCTTTATGGGAAAAATAAAAACCGCGTCGCAAATGATCGCGATCCCATTGCTGCTGTATCATGACAAAGTTAGTGAAGGTTTCAATCCGCAGGAAGTGGGGACTTGGTTGATCTATCTGGCAGCCGTACTGACGTTGTGGTCCATGGCCTATTACCTGAAGGTTGCAATTCCACAAGCATTGAAACACAGCTGAGGAGCCACTGAACCAGTCCCACACGGGCGCGCCGGCGGGAGGCTTGTTCAGTGGCCCCTGATTATCCGGAAACCGCGTCATTACGTGGCTTTTCTTGACAAAAACAGCAGCATCTCTATAATCCCTGCTTTGTTTTCGAGGTGTCTCAAGAAATACCGGGATGCCTCATTTGCGGGAATAGCTCAGTGGTAGAGCACAACCTTGCCAAGGTTGGGGTCGCGAGTTCGAGCCTCGTTTCCCGCTCCAGCTTCCAGGGAAAATGGATCTTTTAGCATAAGACCCCACGCACGCAGCTTGCGTGATTTTTGCTGAAAAATCTGTTTTCCTTTTTTAGTTTTTGCTATAGCGTTGTAATGCAGCCTGTTTGCTGATTGCACAACAACGGCGGGGTGGCAGAGTGGTCATGCAGCGGCCTGCAAAGCCGTGGACGCCGGTTCGATTCCGACCCCCGCCTCCAATTGAAGTCCGTAGTCCCAATCGCCCGGATGGTGAAATTGGTAGACACAAGGGACTTAAAATCCCTCGGCTGGAAACGGCTGTGCCGGTTCGACTCCGGCTCCGGGCACCAGTAAATCAAGTGGTTACATAACTCTTGCTAGGTGCTTTGAAACGAAAAATAAAGCCTGTGTAAGCAGCCGGAATAAATCATAACACCCATTCGTTGCGTTCTATTGGTATACGCGCACTAACCACGGTTCCCTGCTGCGGCACACTGGCGATATCAATACTGCCCCCCAGTGCGGCTGCACGTTCGCGCATCCCAAGCAAGCCAAATGATTTCCTCTTTCCAGTGAGCGCAGGATCAAATCCCTTGCCGTTGTCGCGTACCTCGACAATGAAATCGCCTGCACTTTGCGTCAGGGTGATTTCGACACGGCTTGCTGCGGCATGCCGTACCACATTAGTCAGAGATTCCTGCACAATCCGAAATATCGCTGTAGTCTGCTCCTGGTCCAAATCAATCGGGCCAGCAGCCAACGGATGCAAGATGCAGCTCACGCTGGTATGCTTGACAAAGTCATTGCTCAATTTTTCAATGGCAGCTACGACCCCCAACTCCAATGAAGCCGGACGCAAGTCTGCCGCTACCGTGCGCATCCCCTTAATTGCTTCATCTACCAGCGCCAGTATGTTGTGCCTGATGATGTCCACGTTTGAGTCCTGCGTATTTCCTTTACCCTGTAGCATTGAGGCTTCCAAGCGCAACGCCGCCAGCACCTGACCCAGTTCATCGTGAATCTCGCGAGCAATATATTTACGGTCTTCTTCCCGCAATCGCTCCACATGCACCATAAGCTCCCGCATTGCTGCATCGCGTGCCCGTAGCGCCTGCTCTGTGAGAGCACGTGCCTCCGCCTGCTTGTGCACAGTGATGTCCCAGTTCGTGCCGATCATGCGCAAGGGTTGGCCCGAGGCATCGCGCCTTATGTTGCCGAGGGCGCGGATGTTGCGAATGGTTCCATTAGGCCAGAGAATGCGAAATTCGGTGTCGAAATTCTTTTCGCCGCGCAACGCCATCTGGATTTCCGCATTGGCTCGCTGCACGTCTTTCGGGTGAACACCCGCCTTCCAGGCCTCATAGGCGCCGCCGAAGCAATCCTGTGTAACCCCGTAGAGGGCAAACATCTGTTCATCCCAAGTCAGCATGTCCCGGACAATGTCCCAATCCCAGATACCCACACCGCCCGCGCGCGTGGCCAGCAACAAGCGCTCAGAGCTTTCACGCAACTCGCCTGTGCGCTCAGTGACGAGGCGGTCGAGGTTCTGGTTGAGGGCGTGGATTTCCGCCTCGGCGGCTTTGCGCTCGGTAATGTCAACCCTGACCGAGAGGTAACGGGTGATCTGCCCGTCTTCATCCTTGAGCGGCACGATGGTCGAGTCCACCCAATAGAGTTGACCGTTCTTGCTGCGGTTGCAGATTTCCCGATGCCACACATCGCCGCGTGCGATGGTTGCCCACATCCCGGCAAAAAATTCCTTGGGGTGCGTACCGGAATTAAGGATGCGGTGATCCTGGCCGATCAGCTCAGCTTCGCTGTAGCCGCTGACTTCGCAGAATTTGGCGTTGGCCTGGAGGATGCGGCCGCTGCGGTCGGTGACGGAGACCAGCGCCAGTTTGCCGCCCGCTTTGATGTAGGCGAGCAGCTCGGCGGAAATATGCTCGGCGTTTTCCTTGGCGTGCAGCAACTGGGATTCGATCTGCTTGCGCTCGGTGATGTCTTTCAGCACCACGCGGATTGACGGCGCGCCGTCTTTGTCCTGTGCGGCGGTGGCTGTCAGATGTGCCCAGAATGGCGTGCCGTCATGCTTCACCATCCGCAATTCGCATGACTGCGGTTCACCGATTGTAATGATCCGTTTGCGCAGCAGGTAGTAGCTGTCCTGGTCTTCCTTGAAGATAAAGCGGGAGATCGGTTGCGTGACCAGCGCGCTTCGTGCCACGCCGAGCAGAGTGACGGCGGCAAGGTTGGCCTCCAGAATCAGTCCGTGTTCGTTTACGCTGCAATAGCCCACTGGCGCCAGCTCATACAGGTCGAAATAGCGCGCCCGCAAGCTGTCGAGTTCCACCTGTGCCCGGCGCAGTTCCTCGTTCTGCATCTCCAGTTCGATCTGATGCACGCGCAGTTCGTGCAGCATCTGCTGGGTTGCCTCGGGCGACAAGGCCTCGCGGTTTTGCGGTGACCCGGCAATTTTCTCTTCGGCCCACTGGCGCAGTTCCGCCGCAGCCTGCGTAGTCTCGATTTCAGTGTTGTTGGGTGGCTGGTTCATGCCGCTCTCATTTTTGATTCGTCCCAATGGCGTTTATCCTGGCTGCTCATCAGCGCCATTCATCGTTTGGCCCGTCCCTGATTCTATCGCCCGTTCTGTGGTCGCAATCGCATACATCTGCCCGGCCTTGTCCAGCAAAGCGCTGGCAATCATCGAGATCTCCACGATCTCGCCCGCTTTGGTGAGTCGTTGGGTGCGATACGGCTGCAGAATTTCGGCCCGGCTCAGCTGGCGCAACTTGTCCATCTCTTGCTCGCGCTGTCCCTGCGGGATCCGGTCGTGCGCGTTCATCGTCAGCGCCTCGGCTTCGCTCCAGCCATATATCCGCATTGCACCTGGGTTCCAGGCCAGGATGCGGCCATCCAGATCCTGCACGGTGATGGCATCGTGCGCATCGCGCACCACCACTGCCAGGCGCAGCAGCTCATTGGCTTGTTGCAGCCTATTCCGTGTCTGCACGATCTCCGTGATGTCAACAAAAGAGATCACCACGCCTTCGATCACGTTGTCGAGCGTACGGTAGGGCTGGATGCGCATTCTGTACCAGATGCCCGCCTTGGTCTGCACGGTTAACTCTTTGGGTATCAGCGTGTCCAGCACCACCTGTGCATCCGCTACCAGGCAGTCGTAGCCGATCAGGTTGGAGACGATATGGTCCACAGGCCTGCCCACGTCACTCAGGATCAGATTGATGATCGTGCTGGCGGCGGGGGTGAAGCGCAGGATGCGCATTTGCTGGTCCACGAACACGGTGCCGATGCCGGTGCCGGCCAACAGGTTGTTCATGTCGTTGTTGGCCCGCGACAGATCCGACACCTTGGTTTGCAACTCGGTGTTTAAGGTGACCAGTTCCTCGTTGATCGATTGCAATTCTTCCTGGGAGGTCTCCAGCTCCTCGTTGGTGGATTGCAGCTCCTCATTCACCGACTGCATTTCCTCGTTGGAAGATTTGAGCTCTTCGGCGGTGCTCTCCAGTTGCTCATGGGTGCTCTGCAGGTATTCTTCCTTGGTCTGCAATTCCTTCATGAGCGCTACGATGCGCGCGTCTGCGTTGATTGCATCATTGCTTAGCGCCAGGGCGGCCTGCTGCACTTGGTTGGGGGCGGCCGCTTCCTCCAGGGTGATCAGGTACAGAGGAGTCTCCAACGTCGCGGCAGGGCCGGTTGTCATCGGATAGACAGTCAGATTGGCTTGGGTGTAGTGGCCATTGGTTTTGACGCGCAGGCTCTGGACACGCACGATCTGTTTGCTGTCTGCGGCTTGACGCAGGGCCATGGTCAGGCTGGACCGCAACCCTTCGCGGGCCATCTTCAGGATGTTGTTGACACTGGCCTCGCCCGGGGCCGGTTCCAGGTACATGCCAGCGCGGCCGTGCAGGTAGAGGATATCGCCCTGACCATTGACCAGCGCGCTGGCCGGAACGACCTGCTGCAACAGCATTTGTTCAGTCAGCTCGCGCAGCGGCAGCTTTACGGGGAATTTCGTCTTGCCGTCGCTGCGTGCAGTTGCCGCTACCACCGCCGGCACGAGCGGGAGAACACGACCCAAGGCCGCGCGCTGCATGCCGTGAAAATCTTCTTTGCGCTGATATAGCTTGGATTTGCGATCCAGCACGGCAAACAGCTCGGCAAACTCACCCACGCTTTCGGAAGTACCCAGCAGCAGTACCCCGCCAGGGTTCAGCGCGTAGTGAAACAAAGGTATGAGCTTCTTTTGCAACTCCGCACCTAAATAGATCAGGAGGTTGCGGCAACTGAGCAGGTCGAGTTTGGAAAAGGGCGGGTCTTTGATCACATCCTGCTCGGAAAACAGCAGCATGTCGCGGATGCCTTTGTGGATGCGGTAAACGTTGCCGCCGGGCTCGGCCGTAAAGAAGCGCGCCAGCCGTTCTGGCGAGATGTCAGCGGCGATGCTGGCCGGATAGAGACCGGCACGGGCCGTGACAATCGCCCGGCTGTCAATGTCGGTGGCGAAGATCTGCACCGTGTAGTTTTGTTTGAACGCCTCCATGCGCTCCACCAGAAGGATGGCGAGGGAATAGGCCTCCTCGCCAGTGGAACAGCCCGCCGACCAGACGCGTATCGTGGAGTCACTGCGCTTGCCCGCGAAGAGCTTGGGAATGATCTGCTCCTCCAGTGTCCGGAAAACCTCCGAGTCGCGGAAGAAATTGGTCACGCCGATAAGAAAGTCGCGAAACAGCGCCTCCACCTCGGACGGCGTCTGCTGCAGATACTTGACGTAATCCTCTATCGTTTCGACCTGGTGCACGACCATGCGCCGTTCAATGCAGCGGTGGATGGAGCTCGGCTTGTAGAGAGAAAAGTCGTGGCCGGTCTGGGCGCGCAGCAGAATGAAGATCTTCTTCAGCGCGCTTTCGATCTTGTGCGTCGAGGTGATGATGGTCCGGCCGAGCATGCCGTAGGCGTGACTGGCGTAGGCGATGAGCTGGGCGGGCATCTCGGCCGGTGGCAGCTCGTAGTCCACCAGGCCGGTAGCGATGGCGCTGCGCGGCATGCCATCGAACTCGGTGGATTCCGGATTCTGCGCCATGACCATGCCACCCTCGCCCTTGATGGCCCGCACGCCCTGGGTGCCGTCGCTGCCGGTGCCGGATAGCACGATGCCGATGGCCCGCGCGTGCTGGTCTTGCGCCAGCGAACGAAAGAAGAAGTCAATCGGCAGACGCTGGCCGCGCGGCGCGGCGGGCTGCAGTAATTGCAGCGTGCCATTGATAAACGCCATGTCGCAGTTGGGCGGGATGATGTAGGCGCAGTTGGGCTGCACTTGCATGTTGTCCTCGACCTCGAACACCTGCATGCGGGTGTAGCGCCGGATCAGGTCGGCGAGGATGCTCTTGTGGTTCGGGTCCAGATGCTGCACCAGCACAAAGGCCATGCCGGGATCGGTGTCGGCGGGCATGCCGGAAAAGAAGGCCTCAAACGCCGCCAGCCCCCCGGCTGAAGCGCCGATGCCGACGATGGGGAAAGCGGCAGCGGCCAGCGTCTCGTCCGGCGCTGGTGCCAGGCTGGACGTGGCCTTGCTAGGCGCTGGCGCGGCTTTCGCTGGGGCTTTTTTTCTTGTTGTCACAATGGAATCAGCTCTTTATTCCGGTAAAGCATCGTTGCGGGGCCCGATTTAGTCGACGGGCAAATCACTTAAAGTATGACACGAATTGGTGCCCGCTAGCACAGAACCGGGCTGAGTCTGCATTGACGGCAGCCCTCTGCGGTATGTACGATAGCGAACGTGGATTATAAGTCTCTGCTTGAACATCAGGCAGAGCGGAAGCTTTCTTCAACCCAGATATCCTCCTTCGGAGACTCGCATCATAAGGAGCGCCATGGTCAAGTATCTGTCAGACCAGAAACGTAGCGACTTCCAACTTCGGGTGGAAGCCGAGGCCAGACTCGCCCGCACCCAGTTACCCGATACCTCTTTGCTCGCGGTGGAGGAACTGCTGCACGAACTGCGCGTGCATCAGATCGAACTGGAGATGCAGAACGAGGAACTGCGCCGGGCACAGGTGGAACTCGACAGCTTGCGTGCGCGCTATTTCGACCTGTATGAGCTGGCGCCAGTGGGCTATTGCAGCGTAAGCGAACAAGGACTGATCCTGGAGGCCAACCTCAGCGCCGCCACCCTGCTGGACGGGAGCCGTGGCGCGCTGCTCAAACAACCGATCTCCCGCTTTATCTTCAAGGAAGACCAGGACAGCTACTACCTGCTGCGCAAACAGCTCATTACAATCGGGGAACCGCAGTCATGCGAATTGCGGATGGTGAAGCCTGACGGCACGCCATTCTGGGCACATCTGACAGCCACCGCCGCACAGGACAAAGACGGCGCGCCGTCAATCCGCGTGGTGCTGAGCGACATCAGCGAGCGCAAAGCCGCCGAGGCGGAAATCTGCGCCCTCAACCAGAACCTCGAACATCTCGTCACCGAGCGCACAAGCGAGCTGCTCGCCTACATTGAAGCGGTCGGCAAACTGGCGCTGGTCTCTGTCACCGACCGCAGCGGCCGCATCCTCCAGGTCAACGCCAAATTCTGCGAAGTCAGCGGCTACAGCGAAGCTGAGCTGATCGGCCAGAATCACCGCATCCTTAATTCCGGTACGCACCCCAAAGAATTTTTTGCCGGGATGTGGGCAACCATCGCACGCGGCGATGTATGGCATCGGGAAATCTGCAACCGCAGCAAAAACGGTCAACTCTATTGGGTGGACTCGACCATCGTGCCGCTCAAGGATGACGGTGGGCAGATCATCCGTTACCTCTCGGTCAGGGTTGACATTACCGAGCGCAGGCGGACGGAACAGCGCGTCGTGAATATGGCGACCCACGATGCGCTGACCGGTCTGCCCAACCGGCATTTGCTGCAAGACCGTATCACGCAAGCGTTGGCCTATGGCCGTCGCAGTCAGGAACAGGCGGCGGTGCTGTTCATCGACTTGGATCATTTCAAAGTCATCAATGATACGCTGGGGCATGATGTGGGCGATGCGCTGCTGCAGGAAGCGGCGGCAAGATGCACCGCCGTCATCCGCAGCGAGGATACAGCGGTGCGCCAAGGCGGGGATGAGTTCATCGTGTTACTGCCGAATATCGCTAGCCCCCTTGATGCGGAAGCGGTGGCACAGAAGATACTGGACGA
>JAYUYT010000123.1:0-9659 GCA_043752345.1 Nitrosospira sp. | reverse complement strand
AATTCCGTACCGGCTCTGGACCAGTCAGGCATGCTATGAAGATCAGCCGGATTGAGTAATTCATCCAGCAAAATGGGATGCCGGCCCAGATACTCACTGGCCCATTGACTGGTACTGGCAAGCTTGGCTATGCGTTCCAAAGCTTGCGGGTATTCCAGCAACAGTGCGAGATAGGCGGCGCGGCGACTCACACTCTCGAGCAACTGCAGCATGCGTTCCAGAGTATGGTCGGCCGGCGGGAACTTGACCGCCACTTCTATGATGGCCGGAACCAATGCATCCACTCGTTGCCGACTGGATTCAGGCAACTGCCGATAACGGCCACTATGGCGAAATTCTTGCAAGCAACAGAGAATTCTTACTGGATCAGAAAATCCCATCGCACCCAGTTGGTCGATAGCAGCTTTATTCTCGGCTTCATCCTCCGCTTGTTCCTGCCACAACCATGCCAATGTATCCCCGGCTTTGTTTTTTTGGGGGGTGGCGAAAACCAGCTCAAAGTGGCGGGTTACATTCCCGCGATGGATGTCAAGATGCCGTAAAAGAATGTCATAACTGGAAAATCCCATGGCAGCGGCTATCAGCGCCTGATCCATGGAATTTCCCGGCAGCATCTGAGTCTGTTGATCATCGAGATACTGCAAGCGGTGTTCCAGATTACGCAAGAAATGGTAGGCCTCCACGAGTTCCGTAACCGTTTTTTCCGGCAGTTGCCGTTTTTCCTGCAGACATCGCAGAACGGCAAGCGTGGGGCGAATACGTAAATCGGCATCACGCCCGCCACGGATCAGCTGAAATACCTGGGCGATGAATTCGATTTCGCGGATGCCGCCGGGCCCGAGCTTGATGTCATCGTGCATTTCACGGCGGCTGACTTCCTTACGGATTTGTGAGTGCAGATCGCGCATGGACTCATAAGCACCGAAATCAAGATATTTACGAAATATGAATGGCCGTACTATCTGCTGTATAAGCCTTGATTCTTCCGCACGTGGACCGGTGATTAACCGGCCCTTGATCCAGGCATAGCGCTCCCATTCACGCCCTTGGGTGATAAGATACTTTTCCAGCATGACAAAACTCATCGCCAGTGGACCGCTATCGCCATAGGGACGTAATCGCATGTCCACCCGGAACACGTAACCGTCGGCTGTGATGTCATGAAGACTGGCGATCAGCTTCCGCCCCACGCGGGCGAAAAAATCGTGATTGGAGATGGATCTTGCCCCACTAGTCTCGCCATCTTCGGGATAAATGAAAATCAGATCCACATCTGATGAAACATTGAGTTCACCGCCACCGAGTTTGCCCATGGCAACTACCAGTAACTCCTGAACCGCCCCGCTCTCTGCACCTTTGGGCGGGCCGTAACGACTGGGATCAGCCAACCAGGCTTGATGACGTTCCAGCGCAAAGCCGATGGTAACTTCGGCCAGGCTGGTCATGCTGGTCATGACCTCGGCAAGATCAGCCATTCCGCCCAGATCACGTACTGCCAAGCGCAACATGACTCGCTTGCGCAAGCCGCGCAACACCCGATGCAGAGTTGTCTCATCCATGACAACACCGCAGTCCGCATTCAGGTATGCCCGCATTTCTTCCTTGAGAAAGGGGCGTTGCAGATTTTGTAGAAGTTCCGTGCGTAATTCCGGCTCACTTTCGAGCAAACGCTGTACATAGCGACTGCACGGCAGGATGGAATCGATTATTTCTTCGACAGAGTGATTAGCTGTGTGCATGGTTGAGAATTCGGGGTTACAATGAATTTTATGGGGCTAGCTCCTCAGGCGGTATCCGTGCAGCTCGCCTGAAAGATTGAACAAAGAAAGGCGCGCCGTATCTAAGTTTGGCTGCGATACCGTACCCTACCACTCGAAGTAAATCCTGGGCGGACGGCATTCTTTTCCAAGACAGAGTTAAGCACACCTTCCCGACTGTAAAACTGGAACTATTTGTTGAATTTGTCAGTCATTTTACCTCTTGTACAGCGTAGTGGCTTCTGGTTCCGATTGCTGACGCGGAGCCTGCTTGTCATGGCAGTTTGCTTTTCCGTGCTGCTATTGGTGTTGCGGTACTGGCTGCTACCTAACATCGAGCATTATCGTGAAGATATTGCGTCCGTCATTACCCGGGCTGCCGGGCAGCATGTAACTATCGGCGCGGTCAATGCAAACTGGGATGGACTACGCCCTCATCTGACGCTGCGCACGGTACAGGTACATGATAAAGAAGGCAATCCTGCGCTGCTGCTGAATCAAATAGAAAGCACCCTGTCATGGCTTTCCCTGTTGCACGGTGAAATACGCTTTCATGCAATCAGGATCGCGCAGCCTGATCTAACCGTACGCCGCGATGCTGCAGGCATTATCCATATAGCAGGGATTGCACTCAACCCAGACCAGAGTGAGAGTGGCTTCGCTGATTGGCTGCTGCGCCAAAGGCGGCTTATTATTAGCGATGCCAGAATTCTCTGGCAGGATGATCAGCGTGGCGCGCCACCATTGGAACTGAAAGCCGTCAACTTGCGCCTGGAAAATCGCGGCCAGCATCATCGCTTCGGGATACATGCTATCCCACCCCACGAACTTGCCGCACCGCTGGATGTGCGTGGCGATTTTACTAGCGACTCATTAAATACCCTCGGAAAGTGGCGCGGACAATTGTTCACACAACTCGATTACGCCGACATCGCCGCCTGGCGTGCTTGGTTGCCGTTCCCGGAAACAATCGAATTCAATCACGGTGCCGGAGCGCTCCGTATGTGGCTTGGAATGGACGGGATGGTGGTGGAAGGACTGACAGCGGATGTACGTTTACGGAACATCAAAACACGCCTAGCACAAGAACTGCCGGAACTAAACCTTATCCGCCTGCAGGGCAGAGTGGGATGGAAAAGAATAAATAACGGTACGAATGAAGGTATTGAATTGTCTACGCATGGACTAAGTATTTCCATTCATGGTGAGCAGACGCTGCAGCCACTGGATTTCTTACTACAGACATTCCCCACGCACGATGGCAAACCAGGTAGTGGAACACTGAATGTCAATGCATTGGAGCTGGAAACTATAATGGATCTGGCGGAATACTTGCCAATTCACGCACCACTGCGTAAACGACTCGATGAGCTATCTCCCACCGGGGGGATTCGTGATATGCAGGCAGAATGGAGTGGCGAGTGGCCGACACCTGCGCACTTCGTTGTAAAAGGTCGGTTCGCCAATCTTGGCATGAATAGATTCGATTCAATACCGGCGTTTAGCGGTCTCAGTGGCAATATCGACGGCACTGACCAAGGTGGCACTCTGAATTTTAATTCGCAAAAAATCAATGTGACACTGCCGGCAGTGTTCCGCGAGCCGGTAATGCTGAGTACATTTACCGGTCAGATTAATTGGGGATTGCTAACCGACAAGAACCCCATTGAATTCAATTTTAGCAATATTGCATTTGCCAACGACCACGCTGCTGGAATCATTTATGGCAGCTATCGTAGCGTGCCTAACGGCCCGGGCGTGATTGACCTGAGCGGCCACCTGACGCGTGCAGATGCACGCTACGTGGGACGCTATGTACCAACAATGGTAAACCAGTCTACTCGCGACTGGCTGGATAAATCGATTGTGGCAGGAGAGCTCAATGATGTGCGGCTGCATCTCAAAGGCGACCTGGCCAAGTTCCCTTTCAACCATAATGAACATGGTATTTTTCAGATAAATGCAAAAGCCTCTGGCGTAGCGCTGGATTACCTCCCGGAATGGCCCAGAATAGAAAACATATCGGCGGATCTGTTGTTTCATGGCAGCCGTATGGAAGCCATTGCTTCCCATGCAAACATTTTTGGTGCCAACCTGCACAAGGTAAAGTTACAACTCGCCGACATGGCCGAACCCGATACGATACTTAAAATTGAGGGTACAGCTACTGGCGCCACTAAAGAATTCATAAGATTCATCGAGAACAGTCCGCTAGGCAGCCACACTAATGGCATAGCCAACGGTGTCAGCGCCATAGGAGATGGGGAGCTGCTGCTCAAACTTGATATCCCGTTACATCGCCCGGATGACATCAAATTAACTGGCAACTATCAGTTCCTCGATAACCAGATTGATCCAGGTTCCTATCTGCCCAGTCTGGAGAAGGTGAGCGGGGTGCTGGCTTTCACCGAATCCAGCATCAAAATAGAAAAAATCACCGCCCAGATACTCGGTGGACCGGTGATCATCCATTCTTCTACTCCGCCTGATGGCAGCATGCGTGTAACTGCAGCTGGCAAGGTCAATCTCGATAACCTGCGCCAGCTTACCCGAAACAAACCGACTACTGCTGCACAGATATGGACACGGTATTTGCGTGGCAGCACCGATTGGCAGGCAATCCTGAATATACATAACAAACTGGCCAATCTATCCATCGAATCGTCATTGCAAGGCATTGCTTCGAACTTGCCTGAGCCCCTTTCCAAGGCCGCCGCTGACCCGATACCGCTACGTTTTGAGAGAAAAGCCATAGACTCACGGCGAGATGATTTGATCCTGCGCTATGGCGGGCTGGTAGCCGCACAAATCAAGCGTTCCCGGGATAATGCAGGCAATTATCATGCGGAACGCGGCATGGTGAATTTCGGTGCAACGTCTACTTTATCGCCCGCAAAGACTGGCGTAGCGGTAAACGGATCATTGCCGCTGCTGGATCTGGATCAGTGGCGTAATTTATTCAAGCAACTCAATGAGGGAGCGGGGCCTTCGCTGGGTCTCGCACGAATCAACCTGCACATAAGTGCGCTCGATTTTCTTGACAGGCGCTTTAATAATGTCACGTTAAACGCCCGTATGGATGGCGGGGAATGGCATTCCACCGTTGCCAGCAAGGAAATCAGCGGCGACATCAACTGGCATCCAGCCGGCAATGGTAAAATAGTGGCGCGCTTGAAAAGCCTTATCATACCTGCCGCCTCTTCCACCAAACTGGCCTCAGCAATGCAAACACAACCGCAGGAGAAAAGTTTGCCTGCGCTGGATGTGGTGGCGGATAGCTTCGTCGTCAGCGAGAAGCCTCTGGGCAGGCTTGAGCTACTAGCAAATCAGCAGAAACAGGATTGGCATATTGAAAAGCTACACATTACCAATGCCGACAGCTCTCTGATGGTAAAAGGAATATGGCATAGCCATGCTACCCCTCCCCGCGTTCAAGCTGACATCAAACTGGAAGCCAACGACATCGGCAGGCTTCTAGTCCGTCTTGGATATCCTGACCGCGTGAAACGCGGTAGGGGTGAACTTGAGGGTGTGTTGTCTTGGTCTGGCAGCCCCCGATCAATCAATTATCCCACGCTGTCCGGCAACCTCAAACTGAAAGCCAAACAAGGCCAGTTTCCTAAACTTGAAACGGGGATCGGCAAACTGTTCAGTATTTTTGACCTGCAAGCACTGCCGCGGAGGATTATTCTGGACTTTCGCGATGTGCTCACTGAGGGTTTTGGTTTCGACGACATTTCCGGTGATGTTAAGATCAATCGCGGTGTGGCGGTCACTAATGATCTCAGAATCAAGGGATCTGCCGCGAAGATTGTCATGAGCGGTGAAGTGGATCTGGCGGCGGAAACCCAGAAACTGCATGTCAAAGTCATGCCTTCACTGGGGCTGGTCACGCCGGTGGTGGGCATTGCCTCCATGATCGCAAACAAGGCACTGAAAGATCCCTTCGATCAAGTGGTGTCTAGCGAATATAATGTTACTGGCACTTGGGCGGATCCGATTGTAACTGAAATAGGCCGGCCGACACGTGAGCCTAAAGAGCTTGAACCATGACATTCCTGAGCAGATCATGCCTGATGACTCAAACACTCTAAGCGCATCCGTATCCGGTAAGTCTGGTAGCAGCTCAATCTGTGTTGCCGCCATCCAGATGGTGGCGGGACCCAACGTATTTGCCAATTTGAAAGAGGCTGCACGCCTGATCGAGATAGCTGCTTCCCAAGGAGCGAAGCTGGCGGCGCTGCCGGAGTATTTCTGCCTCATGGGCATGAAAGAAGCCGACAAGGTAGCAGCGCGCGAACAGGATGGCAGCGGGCCAATACAGGAGTTCCTGAGCGAGACCGCCAGACGCCTCGGCATTTGGTTGATAGGTGGATCTGTACCACTGGTATCGTCCAGACTCGACAAAGTACGGAACAGCTGTCTGGTGTACGACGATACGGGAAAACAGGTGGCGCGTTACGACAAGATACATCTATTCGGTCTCGAGCTTGGCAGCGAACACTATTCTGAGGAAGAAACTATCGAAGCTGGCAGTGGAGTAGTTGCTTTGGAGTCGCCGTTCGGTCGTATCGGCCTTTCCATTTGTTACGATTTGCGTTTTCCTGAACTTTACCGCTCAATGGGGAAAGTGGATATCATCCTTGCCCCGGCAGCTTTTACGGCAACAACGGGCAGAGCCCATTGGGAAACATTGATTCGCGCCCGTGCCATCGAGAATCTGGCGTATGTAATTGCACCTGCTCAGGGTGGCTACCATGTCAACGGTCGTGAAACCCATGGCGACAGCATGATCGTCGACCCATGGGGAGTGGTGCTTGATCGTCTGCCGCGTGGAGCTGGGGTAATAATCGCCAACATCAACCCGGAGTACCAAGCCAGCCTGCGGAATAGCCTGCCTGCACTGAATCATCGCACCCTGCACCATTGTTGAAACCTTCCGCTAATATATTTTCTGATCAATCAGATAATGAAACTGGATACTATGATCACCGAACCCGTCACCGAGCCCAATGATTTATTCGCCATGGCTGAACGTTGCCTGCTGGCACCCTACGAGATAAACGCAGCCGGACTACAGCAGGTGTTCGGACAGATACTCACACACCATATCGATTACGCTGATTTGTATTTTCAGTATAACCGCGCTGAGGGTTGGGTGCTGGAAGAGGGTATCGTCAAATCCGGCAGCTTCAACATCGATCAAGGCGTGGGCGTACGCGCAGTAAGCGGCGACAAAACCGCATTCGCCTATTCTGATGACATCAGCTTACCCGCACTCGCCTCGGCGGCACAAGCTACTCGTGCCATCGCTCGTCAGGGGGGAACGCATTCGGTGCAGGCGGTCAGGCGCAATAAAGGGCGCGAACTCTACCTGCCGCAGGATCCCATCGCCAGCCTCGGAGATGCGGACAAGGTGGCCTTGCTGGAGAAACTTGAAGGTTATGCCCGCGCAGTCGACAAACGCGTGATTCAGGTGATGGCATCACTTGCCGGCGAATATGAAGTAGTGCTGGTGGCGCGCAGCGACGGCCTGATGGCAGCGGACGTGCGGCCGCTGGTGCGAGTCTCGCTGCAAGTCATCGCCGAGCAAGATGGCCGCCGCGAACAAGGCGTTGCAGGCGGTGGCGGGCGCTTCGATTACACTTATTTTACTGAAGACATACTACGTGATTATGCCGCGAAAGCGGTGCATCAGGCGCTCGTCAATCTGAATGCAAAACCTGCTCCGGCCGGAACCATGACAGTAGTGTTGGGTGCCGGCTGGCCCGGAATACTGCTGCACGAGGCCATTGGTCACGGCCTGGAAGGGGATTTCAACCGTAAGGGGAGTTCCGCATTCTCCGGGCGTGTTGGTGAACGCGTTGCCGCCAACGGTGTGACCGTAGTGGATGACGGCACGATCGCACGGCGCCGCGGATCATTGAACATTGATGACGAAGGCAATCCCACCCAATGTACCGTACTGATCGAGAACGGCATTCTCAAAGGCTATCTGCAGGACAGTCTGAATGCACGCTTGATGAAAGTACCAGTCACCGGCAATGCCCGGCGCGAATCATTTGCCCACATTCCCATGCCGCGCATGACCAACACTTACATGCTGAATGGCGACAAGAATCCGGAAGAAATCATTGCTTCGGTTAAACATGGCCTGTATGCGGTGAATTTCGGTGGCGGTCAAGTGGATATTACCAGCGGAAAATTTGTCTTCTCTGCTGCCGAAGCCTACATGATCGAGGATGGGAAAATCTCTTACCCAGTAAAGGGAGCAACCCTGATCGGCAACGGACCTGAAGTGCTCACTCGCGTTTCCATGATAGGCAACGACATGGCGCTCGACCCCGGTGTCGGCACTTGCGGTAAAGAAGGTCAGAGTGTACCCGTCGGAGTAGGACAGCCCACACTACGAATAGATGGATTGACGGTGGGAGGAACTGCGTAAGCATTACTCTTCAATGCCATCTCCTGTCATCCCGAATTCACCTCCCCAATATTTACGATTCTGGTACCAGCCAGCCGGTCGTGCAGGAACTGGTGATCGCGATCGAACAGCGCCCAGAGTATTCCGCAGCCAAACAGGGCAATCCCGACTACTGCAAACAAGTAGCGCGCGATTGCCTGCTTCAGATTGACTCCCTCGCCCGCAATAGTGGTCAACCGTAATTTCCAAGTCTGCATCGCCAGGGTTTGGCCACCATGGGTCCAGAACCAGATGAAATAAGCCCCCATTACCAGTAACAGATAGAACTGGTGAGCTGGTTTAAAAAGAGGAGCAGTTGTGTCGCGAAATACGAGATGAAAAATAAAACTGGCGACAAACAGCACCGCGAGCAGGAGTAATGACTCGTAGATCATGCTCAATAGCCGCCGACCCAATCGTGGCATTGGAATCTTCATCGTTTCATAGGGTTGCTAAAAAGATGGCGCTTTTCCCATACAGCGCCGCGTCGGAATTGCAGCTGCAAACACTGTCTCTAACAGCAGCTGACATTCCAATGCTCTGCTGATGTTTACAGGAAATCCATAGGTATTGTAGCAAAAGCACGGCTACGCGGAAACAATGAGTTCTCATGCTGCCTTTCAAGTATTCCATAGATGCGGCAATCTCTGTTAGACCTAGCCACTGAACCTGCGACAATTTGCCGCATTGTAATGCCTCGTCTATCCGCCTATCATTCGACATTATTAGTCCACCAGAAAGCCGTGAATAGCTCTGTTTTTCCATAATTGACATGCATCGCCTTGCAGCATTGTAAATTGAATGATAAAATTGTAATACGAATCACTCTTAATTAGATTTACTATACAACAGTGAACAGCAAGCCCGAAAATTGGCCCGCAATGTGCCGCTTATTTCTTGTACTGATGCTGACCATGTCGGGCATGGCCACAGCGGCACACACCGTACGCCCCTTCGTTCCCGGCAGCCTGGCGCAGATAACTGCAGCCCGTGAGGACAAGCCTTTTATCCTCGTGTTCTGGTCGCTCGAATGTCAGTATTGCCCGGCTGAGTTGAAAATGTTGGGGGCGCTTAAACAGCGTTACCCCAAACTAGATATCGTTCTGGTCGCTACCGATACACTCAATGACGCGCCACAGCTCGCAGCTCGAGTAAAGAGCTATGGGATGGGGAAAGTGGAGCAATGGGTCTTTGCCGAGGATATGCCGGAGCGCTTGCGCTTTGAGGTAGATCGGCGCTGGTATGGTGAAGTCCCACGCACACAATTTTACAATCGGACGCATCAGCACGAAATCAAAACCGGCCTGATCAGTCAAAAATTTATCGAAGACTGGATAGCTCGCAATGTTACACCTGAGCCGGTACGGCACTGAATATCCGACGACCCGGCGCAACACCAGCTTCTGGCCGGGCTTGCTGTTTGTCCTTGCGGCTCACGG
>JAYUYT010000122.1:0-21837 GCA_043752345.1 Nitrosospira sp. | reverse complement strand
GCTGATGCCCGTCCCGCTTCGCTGGAGTTGTGGAATCATACGCGAAAAAGGTACGGGCTTCAATGCAACCACGCTTGTGCGCTTGTCCGAGGTTGTGACAAAGCAGCCGGGGAACGCGCTATATGCCCTCTCCGCCATGCTTTGGATCGCTAGCGCAGATCGAGTACGTCCTGCATATCAAATAAGCCGTTCTGCTTGTCTGTGAGGAAGCGTGCGGCACGTAGTGCGCCCACAGCAAACGTTGCGCGGCTGCTAGCCTTATGGGAGATTTCAATGCACTCGCCAGTGCCAGCAAATATTACAGTGTGATCACCCACGATATCTCCACCCCGCACAGTGGCAAAACCAATGGTGTCGGGTGAGCGCTCGCCGGTAACACCCTGTCGCCCATAAACAGCAACCTCTGCAAGATCTCTACCCAGCGTTTGTGCCACTATTTCACCCATGTGCAATGCAGTGCCGGAAGGAGCGTCCACTTTATGCCGGTGGTGCGCTTCGATGATTTCTATGTCATAACCTTCGTTTAACGCCTTGGCCGCCATTTGCAGAAGTTTGAAAGTAACGTTTACCCCCACGCTCATATTGGGTGCGAACACGATGGCGATGTCTTTGGCTGCCGCTTTGAGCTCCTCTTTTTGTTCTGGCGAGAAGCCGGTGGTGCCGATCACCATTTTTACACCCTTGGCACGGCACACCGCGAGATGCGCGAGCGTTCCTTCAGGGCGGGTGAAATCTATCAACACATCGCTGCCAGGAAGCGTGGTAACGAAATCATCGGTGACGGCAACACCGCAAGGCGCACCGATCAATTCCCCGGCATCCTTGCCAAGATAAGGGCTGCCACCCCGCTCCAGAGCAGCTACCAGTCGCATGTCCGACGCCTGGGCAACCGCCTCCAGCAGGGTGCGCCCCATGCGACCAGAACTTCCGGCAATGGTGATATTCAATCTCGTCATTTTCCTATGAGCCTATTTCCCCAACATCTTGTCAAGCAGGCCTTTCTTCTCTTTCGGCTGATCTGCCCCTCTCCCGCCAAACAAGTCTCTCTCCCCTTTCGGTCGATCCGCTTCCATAGGGTCTGCGGCGCTGGATGGGGAAGAGGTCTGCGTAGAACTGGGTCTTGCCGGTTGCGGCGGAACTGCCGTCTCGTACTTCTTCTCGATAACGGGCTCTACTGTTTTACCACCTGCGGCTTCAGACCGCGACGAAGCTGCTGGCGCAAGCTTTTCTTCGGCAATAGGTTTGACAGCTGCCGCCTTGGGCGGAACCGGGGCAAGTGAAGGCCGCAGTCGGCCTTCAGTGTGCGTCATCCTGTCATCCTCAAAGAATACCGTAATCCGGTGCTGCTCGATCAGCCTGCCTTCCTGCTCAAGACGGTACACATAATCCCAGCGATTGCCGTGAAAAGCGTCGCTAATCATTGGCGAACCAAGCACGAAACGCACCTGCGCCCTGGTCATCCCGGGCTTTAGTTTTTCCATCATTTCATGGGTGATAACATTGCCTTGCTGGATTTCGATTCTATAGAGCAACGATGGGACAGACGAACATCCGGCAAGCAGTAGCAGCACATGCAACGTGAATATTTTTGCGCGCATTGCGGCAGTATATGTTTTCAAAACAAATCCAGCGCTATATGATACAGCAAATAATTTAACCGACGGACACAACCATGAGCAAACCAAACGACCTTAAAACCATGGGCCTCAAGGCCACGCTACCACGGCTGCGAATACTTGGTCTGTTCGAGAGTAGCACGGTGCGGCACCTGTCAGCAGAAGATGTTTACAAGGCACTGATCAATGAAGGCGAGGATATTGGCCTAGCTACCGTCTATCGAGTGCTGACACAGTTTGAACAGGCCGGGCTGCTGGAACGCCACCATTTTGAAAGCGGCAAGGCGGTATTTGAACTCAGCAGTGGTGACCACCACGACCACCTAGTGTGCCTGCAATGTGGCCGGGTGGAAGAATTCTACGACGCAGATATCGAGAAACGCCAGACCAAAATCGCCAGAGACCGCGGCTTCACCATCCATGAGCACTCATTGTCGCTCTATGCAGACTGCATCAAAACAGCTTGTCCGCACCGCAAGGCGTAAAGAGAAAAAGGGGGTAGCCTGCACCAAACCAGCCGGTTTCAGCAGGCACCTCAATCTGTTAATTAATCAAACAGCGCCTCGACAAATTCCCGCGCATCGAACGGCCGCAAATCATCCACGCCTTCGCCCACACCGAGGAAACGAATTGGCAATGGCAGGCTTTGCTGACGTTGTCTGGCGATGGCGGCGATTACGCCACCCTTGGCGGTGCCGTCAAGCTTAGTAAGTATCAGGCCAGTAACGCCTAGCGCGTCATCGAAGGCTTGCACCTGATTGACTGCGTTCTGACCGGTGTTGGCATCCAGCACCAGCAGCACTTCATGCGGCGCCCCGGGCTCGGCTTTGGCAATAACGCGCTTGACCTTCTTGATTTCCTCCATTAGGTGCAGCTGGGTGGCAAGTCGCCCGGCGGTATCTGCCAGCACGATGTCTATGCCGCGCGCTTTGGCAGCGTTGATTGCGTCGAATATCACCGCCGCCGGATCGCCTTTCTGCTGGCCGCTGCCATCCTGGGCGATGACAGCAACATTGTTGCGCTCACCCCAAACCATGAGTTGCTCACGTGCAGCGGCACGAAAAGTGTCACCGGCAGCCAGCAGCACCGATTTTCCTTGAGACTGAAAATATTTGGCGAGCTTGCCAATAGAAGTGGTTTTTCCTGCGCCGTTCACACCTGTCAGCATGATGATAAAAGGCTTGTTGGCATGAGTATCCAGCGGCTGTGCCAGCGGCGCCAACAGATTGATCAGAGCTTCTTGTAGCGCCTCTTTCAGTTGCGCCGCGTCGGTCAGGCCGTCGCGTTTTACTTGCCGGCGCAGATCATCCAGCAGCCAGGCAGTCGCATTCACGCCAGTATCGGCAGCAAGTAATATGGCTTCCAGTTCCTCGTAGAGAGCTGCGTCTATCTTGCCTCCGCCGAACAGCCCGGACAGCTGCTTGCCCAAGTTCTCCCGTGTGCGCGTGAGACCCTGTCTGACCTTGGTCGCCCAGTCAGCGGATACGGTTTCGGTGGGGAGGGAGCTATTTTTGGATTTGAAGAAACTTAACATTCTGGTAGGCTGTCACACCCCACGTACGCACAAGACACGATTTTATTCCGTTTACCCAAGCTTAGGTTATTAAAAAATGAGTTCCGCTCGCCGTGCTTCTGTTCTATCTCTCGGTCTGCAGGTTGCAGTGATGGCGTTGGCCGCACTGGTTACCCCGGTCTCATCCGAGGCTTTTGCCAATCCGCATGAATACACGCTTGCCAATGGCCTCAGACTGATCGTCAAGGAGGATCACCGTTCACCGGTGGTGATCTCGCAAATCTGGTACAAGGCCGGCAGCATTGATGAACTGAACGGCGCCACTGGGGTCGCCCATGTGCTGGAACACATGATGTTCAAGGGCACAAAAAAGGTTCCTGGCGGTGAGTTCTCCAAACGTATCGCCGCCGCAGGCGGGCGCGAGAATGCGTTCACCGGGCGCGATTACACCGCCTACTTCCAACAGTTGCACAAATCCCGCTTGCCACTGGCGATGGAACTGGAGTCCGACCGGATGCGCAATCTGATACTGACGAAAGAAGAGTTCGCCAAAGAGATCCAGGTGGTAATGGAAGAGCGGCGCTTACGCACTGATGACAAACCTCATGCGCTGGTGCACGAGAAAATGATGGCCACGGCCTACCAATCGCATCCCTATCAGCGCCCGATCATCGGCTGGATGAACGATCTGGAGAACATGAGCGTGCGCGATGCAAAGGAATGGTATGACCGCTGGTCTGCGCCCAATAATGCCATATTGGTAGTAGTGGGCGACGTCAAGCCGAAAGAAGTATTTGCCCTGGCACAAAAATATTATGGCGAGATCATGCCACGGCTAGTGGCGTCTCTGTCCCAGCGCAAGCCGCAGATTGAACCAGCGCAAGTCGGAATCAAGCGCGTGACGGTTAAGGCGCCGGCAAAGTTGCCTTATCTGACCATGGGTTACCATGCGCCGGTGTTGCGCAACGCCAGCGCCGACTGGGAGCCCTATGCACTGGAAATGCTGGTGGGGGTGCTGGATGGCAACGAGTCCGCACGGCTCAACAAGGAGCTGGTGCGCGAGCGCCGCATCGCCAACTCGACGGGTGCGGGTTACGATTCCACTGCGCGCGGCCCCGGCATGTTCTATCTCTACGGTACACCCAGTGAAGGAAAAACCACAGCAGAACTGGAAACCGCCTTGCGCGGTGAAATGGAGAAACTCATGCAGGACGGCGTAACCGAAGAGGAACTCGCACGTGTCAAGGCGCAAGTGGTAGCCAACCACGTATTCAGGCTCGACTCAATGTTTTATCAGGCGATGCAGATCGGCCAGCTGGAAAGTATTGGATTGTCTTACCGTGACCTCGAGACGATGGTAAAGAAACTACAGGCCGTCACCGCCGAACAGGTGCGCGACGTGGCAAAGAAATACGTGAAGGATGACAGCCTGACCGTGGCGGTGCTTGATCCGCAACCACTAGAACAAAAACTCCCTACCGCCGGGCGCAGCGGATTACGGCATTAAGAACTGAGAAATAAGCCAACGAGAACCCTTTAGAGAGACCTTCGATGCAAGCGATACGTTTATTGTTCATCCTGCTCTTGGCGGTTTATTCCCAAGGTGCACTCGCTACCCTGCCGATCCAACTCTGGCAGACATCCTCTGGCACCTGGGTGTATTTTGTCGAAAGCCGTGATTTACCGATACTCGATATCAGCGTAGATTTCGACGCAGGCAGCAGTTCCGATACGCCAGAAATTTCTGGCCGCGCCGGCCTGACCCTGCAACTGCTCAACCTTGGTGCAGGCGGACTGTCCGAAGACCAGATCGCCAAGGCGCTGGCCGATGTCGGCGCAGAACTAGGTAGTCGCTTCGATCAGGATCGTGCGGGCGTTTCGTTACGAACCCTGAGTAGTGAGCGTGAACGCAAGCAAGCACTGGATATACTCAGCCGTGTGATACAGCACCCCGAGTTTCCTGAAGATGTGCTGGAACGGGAACGGGTGCGAGTGATCGCCGGACTGAAGGAGGCCGACACCAAACCGGATCACATCGCCAGCCGTACCTTAAGGAAAATGCTCTACGGCAGTCATCCCTATGGATTGCGCGGTTCGGGTGAGATCGCCAGTCTGGAGCTGTTGCAACGCAAGGATCTGGTGGATCTCTATCAATCCCGCTATCGTGCCGCCAGTGCGGTGGTGTCGATCATGGGCGATGTGAGTCGTACCGAGGCAGCGGCCATCGCTGAGGCCCTGACCAAGGATCTGCCACAAGGCAAGTCGGACATCACGTTGCCACCGGTGACGGCGCCGCTGGCAGAGACCAGGAGAATCGCCCATCCTGCGAGCCAAAGCCATATCCTGCTAGCCTACCCGGGTTTGCGGCGCGATGATCCTGATTTTTTCCCACTGGTTGTGGGCAACTACATACTTGGTGGTGGCGGGTTTGTTTCGCGCCTGATGCAGGAAATTCGTCAGAAACGCGGGCTGGCCTACAGCGTTTACAGCGGCTTTTCTCCGCTCCGGCATGAAGGTCCATTCGAGATCGGCCTGCAAACCAAGAAAGAGCAATCAGAAGAAGCGCTCAGACTAACGCAACGGGTACTGGCTGATTTCATTGCCGGTGGCCCAACGAAAAAAGAGCTGACCGCAGCCAAGCAAAATATCATTGGCGGTTTTCCGCTACGCCTGGACAGCAACAAGAAAATCATTGATCACCTCGCCATGATTGGCTTCTATAATCTGCCTCTCACCTATCTGGATGACTACGTGAAAGCGATAGACAAAGTGGCCATAGCACAAGTTAAAAATGCTTTTCAGCGCCGGATCAAGCCAGAAGGAATGGTGACGGTGGTAGTGGGAGCAGTGGAAGAAAAATAGCAACGTCATTGCAAAAACACCTGCTCGGCCGCAACCAAATACTTTTTCGGAATTTTTTCTGCGTGCGCTCAACTCAAAACAAAATTCGCATCATCGGCGGCGAATGGCGCAGTCGCATCGTTGCTTTTCCTGACAGCCCGGATTTGCGCCCCACACCTGACCGGATCCGTGAAACATTGTTCAACTGGCTGGGACAGGATTTGAGCGGCAAAACCTGCCTTGATCTGTTTGCGGGTAGCGGGGTGCTGGGCTTTGAGGCCGCGTCCCGCTGGGCAGCACGGGCAGTGATGGTGGAATCCGACCCCAAGATATTGAAGGCACTGCAGACCAGCTCGCAAAGGCTCGGGGCGGAGCGGATAGAACTGGTGGCAATGGATGCACTAAAATTTATTGCTTCCGACTGGCGCACGTTCGACATAATTTTTCTTGATCCACCCTACCGGCTGGAACTGTTGCCAGAATTGCTGCTTCTACTCCCGCCGCACCTTGCCAAGGATGGCCTGGTCTATATAGAAGGCGAGAATCTTTCGCAGCCTGCTGTCGGCTGGCAGGTCTGGCGCAGCGGACGAGCAGGCAAGGTAAATTACCAACTGTTAAAATTGGAGACAAATGGATAAAGCTATCTATCCCGGCACTTTTGATCCCATCACGCGCGGTCACGAGGATTTGATTCGGCGCGCAGCGCGCCTGTTTGACTGGGTGGTGGTGGCGGTAGCGGCAAGTAGTGGCAAAAAACCATTCTTCACCTTGGATGAGCGGGTAGACATGGCGCAGCAGGTACTGGCAGACTGCCCCAATGTTGAGGTAATGGCATTTTCTGGCCTGCTGATGGAGTTCTTGCAGCAGCAAAATGCCCGAGTGATTCTGCGCGGACTGCGCGCAGTTTCCGATTTTGAGTATGAATTTCAGATGGCAGGAATGAACCGCAGCTTGTATCCCGATGTTGAAACCATGTTCATGACCCCATCGGAACAGTACATGTTTGTTTCCGCCACGATCGTGCGGGAAATCGCTCTGCTAGGTGGCGACGCCGACAAGTTTGTTCATCCCCTGATTGCCGCACAGCTGCGCAGCAAAGCCGGGAAATAACTCTTGGAAGGATTGATTTGGCTCTGATAATTACCGATGAGTGCATCAACTGCGACGTATGCGAGCCGGAGTGTCCCAACACTGCGATTGCGCAAGGCGCGGAAATCTACCTCATCAACTCCGCTCTATGCACCGAGTGTGTGGGGCATTACGACACGCCGCAATGCATCGCAGTGTGTCCGGTAGACTGCATCATCATCAACCCTGATAGCGTTGAGACCAAGGAGCAGTTGCAAGACAAATATCTTGCACTCACCGGGCAGCGCGGGCAGCAAGCTCCTCCGGTATAGGGTAGCGCCTTGGCCCGAAAATCGCCGTGCCCACCCGCACCATGGTCGCGCCTTCGGCAATGGCAATATCCATATCTTCTGACATCCCCATGGAAAGGGTGTCGAGTTCATAACCATCCTGCTTGAGCTGATCGTACAGTTCCCGCAGCAGGTGAAACTGGCTACGCTGCAGGGCTGTAGCAGTAGTGAGCTCAGGAACGGCCATCAATCCGCGCAGTTTCAGGCGGGGCAGGCTAACGACATGAGCCGCCAGCGTCGCCAATTCCTCAGGCTCCACTCCGCTTTTACTGTCTTCCCCGCTCACGTTCACTTGCAGGCAGATTTGCAGCGGTGGCAGTGATTCAGACCGGTCTTTCGACAAGCGGTCGGCAATCTTTGCTCTGTCCACACTGTGAACCCAGGCAAAATTCTCTGCAATGCGTTTGGTCTTATTGCTTTGGATCGGGCCGATGAAATGCCATTCGATAGGCAAATCGGCAAGAGCGGGCATCTTTGCCAGTGCCTCCTGCAGATAATTCTCACCAAAAATGGTTTGCCCAGCGAGCCAAGCCTCCCGTACGGCCTCGGCAGGATTGGTCTTGCTCGCTGCCAACAGGGTGATCTCGTCCGGTTGGCGGCCAACGGATTGTGTAACTCTGGTAATGCGGGCATTTACGGCTTGCAAGCTTGAGGCGATTGTTGTCATAATCTGCGCGGTTGTCCCACGTTCCTGAATTGGCTCACGTCTGACGGAGCATCACGATGAATATAGTAGAGCTACTCGCTTTCGTGGTCAAGAATAAAGCCTCGGATCTGCATCTGTCTGCGGGCATGCCACCGATGATCCGGGTGCACGGTGAGATCAGGCGTATCAATTTGCCGGTGATGGAGCACAAGGATGTGCACGACATGGTGTATGACATCATGAACGACAGCCAGCGCAAATTCTATGAGGAAAATCTGGAGTGCGATTTTTCTTTCGCCGTACCCAATCTGGCGCGCTTCCGGGTAAATGCGTTCAATACCCAGCGCGGCGCGGCTTCGGTGATGCGCACCATTCCGTCGAAAGTATTGAGCCTGGAAGAACTGAAAGCACCGAAAATTTTTGCCGAAATTGCCAAACAGCCGCGCGGGGTGGTGCTGATAACCGGCCCCACCGGCTCCGGCAAGTCCACTACCCTGGCGGCAATGATCAACGATATCAACGAGA
Source organism: Nitrosospira sp. (assembly GCA_043752345.1). Classification (GTDB taxonomy): domain Bacteria; phylum Pseudomonadota; class Gammaproteobacteria; order Burkholderiales; family Nitrosomonadaceae; genus VFJL01. The sequence goes on along the minus strand of JAYUYT010000122.1, from coordinate 13,278 downwards.
ATCAACACGGCCACATTTTGACGCTGGAAGATCCGATCGAATTCGTCCACGAAAGCAAGAAGTGTCTCATTAATCAGCGTGAAATCGGACGTGACAGCCGGAGCTTTGCCAATGCATTGCGTTCGGCGCTGCGCGAAGATCCAGATATCATTCTGGTGGGCGAGATGCGCGATCTGGAAACCATTCGTCTGGCGATGACGGCAGCGGAAACCGGTCATCTGGTGTTTGGCACACTGCATACCAGTTCCGCCGCCAAGACCATCGACCGGATCATCGATGTATTTCCGGCAGAAGAAAAAGAAATGGTGCGCGCCATGTTGTCAGAGTCCCTGCGTGCGGTAATTTCGCAGGCGCTGCTCAAGACCAAGGATGGCACCGGTCGGGTAGCAGCACATGAGATCATGATCGGCACCCCGGCGATCCGCAATTTGATCCGTGAAGCGAAAGTGGCGCAAATGTACTCGACTATCCAGACCAGTCAGAGCGTCGGCATGCAGACGCTGGATCAGAATCTGACGGATCTGGTCAAGCGCAACATTATCTCCAATGCGGAAGCTCGTACCAAAGCCATGAACAAGGACAATTTCCCCGGCTGATGTTATCCGACTAGTTGAGAAATGCAGGAGTAACTCGTGAAACAAGACCCAGCAACGGATCAGACAACAGATCGGGCAACGAAATTCATCTTCGATCTGCTGCGCCTGATGCTCAGCAAGAAAGCCTCGGACATGTTCATCACCGCCGGCTTCCCCCCCGCTTTCAAAGTGGATGGCGAGATGACTCCGGTATCCAGTCAACCGTTGACACCGCAGCACACTGCCGAACTGGCGCGCGCCATCATGAACGACAAACAGGCCGCAGAATTCGAAGTGGGCAAGGAGTGCAACTTCGCCATCCATCCGCCTGGTATTGGACGCTTCCGCGTCAACGCTTTCGTCCAGCAACAACGCGTGGGTCTGGTGCTGCGCACCATCACCACCGCGATTCCGGAATTTGATGCACTGGGATTGCCGCCGGTATTGAAAGATGTGGTGATGAGCAAGCGCGGCCTGGTGATTTTCGTCGGCGGTACCGGTTCGGGAAAATCCACTTCGCTCGCGGCGATGATCGGCTACCGCAACAAAAACAGTCATGGCCATATCATTACCATCGAAGACCCGGTGGAATTCGTGCATGAACACATTAACTGCGTGATAACCCAGCGCGAAGTGGGAGTGGATACCGATTCGTGGGAAGCCGCGCTGAAAAATACTCTGCGCCAGGCACCGGATGTGATCCTGATTGGCGAGATCCGCGAACGTGAGACCATGGAACATGCAATCGCCTTCGCCGAAACCGGTCACCTGTGCATGGGCACGCTGCATGCCAATAGCGCCAACCAGGCGCTTGACCGCATCATCAATTTCTTCCCGGAAGAACGCAGGGCGCAACTGCTGATGGACTTGTCGTTGAATTTGAGAGCGGTAGTGGCGCAGCGATTGCTGCCGTTAAAAGGAGGTGAAGGACGAACGGCGGCAATTGAAATCATGCTCAATTCCCCGCTGATCTCCGACCTGATCTTCAAAGGCGAGGTTCACGAGATCAAGGAAATCATGAAAAAATCCCGCGAACTCGGGATGCAGACCTTTGACACAGCACTGTTTGAGTTGTACGAAGCCGGTAAGATCAGTTACGAGGATGCCCTGAGGAACGCGGATTCCATGAACGAACTACGCTTGCAAATCAAACTTCAGGGAGCGGAAACGAAGGACCGCGATCTGAATTCGGGAATTGAACACTTGAAGTTCAGCTGACCTGCACGCATTCATCGCTGGCCGTGAATTCGACATACGCGCTGCCGAAAATATATCTTTCTGGTTCAAACTGGTCTCTTCTTGAAAGAGACCCCCCCATTGACTGGCGCGCTCGGACAGATTAGAATCCGCGTATTTCAAAATACAGACAAACGTTGGGTTTTACTGCTTCGGCTTGATGCCGGAGAACAGAGGATAAGCGCTGGCCCGGGGAATGGAAAAACGCAACTCACCTGAAAGCACACTTTCAGCATCCTCAGTATCACACCAAGCAGTTCAGCTTTTCTGACAGACGCCAAATTATGCCTTGGATACGAAGCAAGCCAGTACGCACCATCATGCGCTGGCAATTGATCGTCACCGTGGTGATGGTACTGATCCTCGCCCCACTATGGGGATTTCACGGTGCAGTCTCGGCGTTTCTGGGAGGGGTAGTAAGCATTGTCGCTGCTGCCGCTTATGCAACAATTGTCTCACGCTATCATGGCGCCACCATAAGCGGGGCGCTGAAAACCGCATTGCGGGCGGAAGCTGTAAAAATCGTGGCCATGATAGCTTTGCTCTGGCTGGTGCTGACGTTTTACAAGGATGTTGTTGCGGTAAGCTTCATTGGAACGTTCGCCATCACTGTCCTGGTCTTCGGCATGGCGTTGTTTGTCCCGGATGATACAAGAGTGGCCCCACAGATTAAATAGTTTGAGTAGGCACTAAATAACAATGGCTTCAGGCGCGGAACTCACCCCCACATCGTACATGACTCACCACCTCACCAACATGACTAGCTCAGTTGGCGAAGGCGCGTTCTGGACGCTGCATGTTGACACGCTGGTGATGTCGCTGCTGCTGGGTATCCTCAGCTTCGGCTTCTTGTGGTCAGTGGTGCGTGGCGCAACTTCCGGGGTTCCCAGTAAGCGCCAGGCGTTTGTCGAACTGGCTGTTGAGTTCATCGACGACCAGGTTAAAAGCACTTTCCACGGCGACCGTCACGCGTTTGTTGCGCCGGCAGCACTCACAGTATTTGTGTGGGTGCTGATGATGAACGCAATGGATCTGCTGCCGATAGATATCATGGCGTTGCTCTACGAGTTGCTGGGTCTGCACAACTGGCGCAGCGTACCCACCACCGATATCAACACTACTTTTGCACTGGCGCTGTCGGTATGGCTGCTGATGATTTTTTTCAACATCAAGGTCAAGGGATTGGGCGGCTGGATACACGAGCTGGTGTGTACCCCGTTCGGCAAAAACCCCCTGTTGTGGCCGGTTAACCTGCTGTTCAACCTAGTCGAATATGTCTCCAAGCCGCTGTCCCACTCCTTGCGTCTCTACGGCAACATCTACGCTGGCGAAATCATTTTTCTACTGATCGGTATGTGGGCTGCCACTGGTCTGGCCGGCACCGTGTTCGGCACAATGCTTGGCGCAGGATGGGCGATTTTCCATATTCTGATCATTACCTTACAGGCATTCATTTTCATGATGCTGACGGTGGTCTATCTTTCCATGGCCCATGAATCACATTGATTTTTTAGCTTAATATTTACTTATCATTACTATCCACCACGACGAGAGGAAAACAAAATGGACAATTTGCAATACTTGGCAATGATTCAGGCTTACACGGGCATTGGTATCGGCCTGATGATCGGCCTCGGCGCAGCTGGTGCCTGTATCGGCATCGGTATTATGTGCAGTAGCTTCCTTGAGGGAGCCGCCCGGCAACCCGAAATGATTCCGACGCTACAGGGCAAGGTATTCCTGCTGCTCGGATTGATCGACGCGTCTTTCATTATCGGTGTTGGTCTGGCGATGCTGTTTGCATTCGGCAATCCGCTACTCGCCGTCATCAAATAATATGCCAGCTCTCGGTGCCATTATTAGGGGCTAGCCATGAACATCAATTTCACCCTTTTTTCTCAGGCGGCGGCTTTTGCCATATTCATCTGGTTTACGGTCAAATTTGTCTGGCCGCCGTTGATGCGTGCGATTGAAGACCGCCAGAAAACCATCGCCGACGGTCTGGCAGCGGGTGAACGTGGCAAGCATGAACTGGAGTTGGCTAGCCACCGTTCCGCCGATGCGCTGAAGGAGGCCAAGCAGCGGGCTGCTGATATTATTGCCCAGGCAGAAAAACGCGCATCCCAAATTGTCGAGGAAGCGAAGGGGACCGCCAAGGATGAAAGTGATCGCATCCTCGTCGGCGCCAAGGCAGAAGTCGAGCAGGAGGTGTTTCGCGCCAAGGAAATATTGCGTCAGCACGTGGCCGATCTGGCTGTGGCAGGTGCCGCGAAAATCCTGCGCCGCGAAGTAGACGCCAAAACTCACGCTGATCTGCTCACATCCATCAAAGCGGAGTTGTAAGCAATGGCTGAAGCCCGCACCATTGCACGACCCTACGCGGAAGCTGTATTCAAGCTGGCCAAGGCGAATAATGCACTACCCGCCTGGTCCGGCATGCTGCAGCTCACGGCTACGATAGCCGGCGATGAGCGCATTCGCTCCCTTATCGGCGACCCGAAAATTCCCGCCAAACGACTGAGCGAGCTGCTTCTCAGCATCTGTGGTGACAAGCTCAACAGCGAAGGCCGCAATTTCGTTCTGCTGCTGGTGGAGAACGGCCGGGTCGAAATGCTACCGCAAGTAAGTGAACTGTTCGAACAACTGAAGGCACAACATGAAGGCGTGCTGGAAGCGCATATTACTTCCGCATTTGCCATGAGTGACGCGCAATTGAAGGATTTGGTGATAAACCTCGAGGCCAAGTTTAAACGCAAAATAGAGGCCAAAGTGAGCGTAAACCCGGAATTAATCGGTGGAGTGAAAGTTGAAATCGGTGACGAAGTGCTCGACGCATCCGTGCGCGGCAAATTGGAAGCCATGGCCGTTGCCCTTAAAAGCTAGGAGTTATTTGAAATGCAGTTAAATCCATCTGAAATCAGTGAACTGATTAAAAGCAGAATCGAAGGACTCGCCACTACTGCGGAAGTCCGTACCCAAGGCACCATCGTTTCGGTGACTGACGGTATCGTGCGTATTCACGGTCTGTCCGACGTAATGCAAGGCGAGATGCTGGAATTTCCCGGCAATACTTTCGGTCTCGCCCTCAACCTCGAACGTGACTCCGTTGGCGCGGTGATTATGGGCGCCTACGAGCACATCACCGAAGGTGATACCGTCAAGTGTACTGGCCGCATTCTGGAAGTCCCGGTAGGCGAGGGATTGATGGGCCGTGTAGTCAACGCGCTGGGACAGCCGATAGACGGCAAGGGTCCGATAACCGCGCAAGGCTCGGAACCGATCGAAAAAATTGCACCCGGCGTGATCTGGCGTCAATCGGTGAATCAACCGGTACAGACCGGACTGAAATCAATTGATGCCATGGTTCCTGTCGGGCGCGGCCAGCGTGAATTGATCATCGGTGACCGTCAGACCGGCAAGACTGCGGTGGCGATAGACGCAATTATCAACCAGAAGGGCGAGAACATGGTTTGCATCTACGTCGCGATCGGGCAGAAAGCCTCGTCCATCGCTAACGTGGTACGCAAACTGGAAGAGCACGGCGCGATGGAGTACACCATCGTGGTGGCCGCCACCGCATCTGAATCGGCGGCGATGCAGTTCATTGCCCCCTATTCCGGCTGCACCATGGGCGAATACTTCCGCGACAAGGGTGAAGACGCGCTCATCATTTATGACGACTTGACCAAACAGGCCTGGGCTTACCGGCAAATTTCACTGCTGCTGCGTCGTCCGCCCGGTCGCGAAGCTTATCCAGGCGACGTGTTTTATTTGCACTCGCGTTTGCTGGAACGTGCCGCTCGTGTCAGTGCGGCATATGTTGAAAAAGCAACCAACGGGGCAGTTAAAGGCAAAACCGGTTCGTTGACTGCATTACCGGTGATCGAGACCCAAGCGGGTGACGTAACTGCCTTCGTTCCTACCAATGTGATTTCAATCACCGACGGTCAGATTTTTCTGGAAACCGATCTGTTCAATGCCGGCATCCGCCCTGCGATCAATGCCGGAGTCTCGGTGTCGCGCGTGGGCGGCGCGGCACAAACCAAGGTCATCAAGAAACTGGGCGGTGGTGTGCGTCTGGCGCTGGCGCAATATCGTGAACTGGCAGCGTTTGCGCAGTTTGCTTCCGATCTCGACGAAGCCACCCGCAAGCAATTGGAACGCGGCAAAATGGTGACCGAACTGATGAAGCAGGCGCAATACGCCACCCTAAGCGTATCCGAAATGGCACTGACGTTGTTTGCCGTTAACAAAGGCTATCTGGATGACGTGGAAGTGAAGCGCGCACTGGCGTTCGAATCGGCATTGAAGGGCCATATGCGCAGCAAATACGGCGCCATTATGGACAAGATTGAAACCAGCAAAGACCTCGACGCCACGACCGAGAAAGAGCTTGACGCCGCGATCCAGGATTTCAAGACAAACGGAACGTATTAAGCGATGGCCGGTAGCAGAGAAATCCGCAACAAGATCAAAAGCGTCAAGAATACGCAGAAGATCACGCGCGCCATGGAAATGGTAGCAGCTTCCAAAACGCGCAAGGCGCAGGAGCGCATGAAAAAAGCGCGGCCCTACGGGGAAAAGATACGTAATGTTGCAGCACACATGAGTCGTGCCAACACCGAGTATCGTCACCCTTTTCTGATAGAGCGGGATACGGTTAAACGCATCGGCATTGTCGTGGTCACTTCCGACAAGGGCTTGTGCGGCGGTCTCAACACCAACGTGTTGCGCATGGCGCTGGGCAAAATGAAAGCGTGGGAAGGCGAGGGCGAACAGATTGAGGCCTGCTGCATTGGTAACAAGGGTTTCGGTTTCATGAACCGGCTCGGTGCCAACGTGATTTCGCATGTTATCGGTCTGGGGGATGCGCCCGATCTGGCAAAGCTGATTGGCGCGGTGAAAATTATCCTGGACGGTTATACCCAGGATCGCTTCGACCGCGTATACATTTTCTACACCCGCTTCATCAACACCATGAAACAGGAACCGGTGATGGAGCAGTTGCTGCCGCTTTCCGACGAGCGCCTCAGAGGAGGCGAAGGTCCCAAGGGGCAGAAAGGTGTGTGGGATTATATTTACGAACCTGAAGCCAAACCCGTGATTGACGACATCATGGTGCGCTATGTCGAGGCGTTGATTTACCAGGCGCTGACCGAAAATATGGCATCGGAACAATCAGCGCGGATGGTAGCGATGAAGGCGGCGTCCGATAATGCCAGTAGCGTAATAGACGAATTAACGCTGATTTACAACAAATCACGTCAGGCTGCGATTACCAAGGAATTGTCAGAAATCGTCGGCGGCGCGGCAGCAGTTTAAACATTTTGATTTAGCATTTAGGGAACAACCATGAACCAAGGAAAAATTGTTCAGTGTATCGGCGCGGTGGTAGACGTTGAATTTCCGCGTGAAGCGATACCGAAAGTGTATGACGCGCTGGTACTGGAAGGAACGGAACTCACGCTGGAGGTACAGCAACAATTGGGCGACGGGGTAGTGCGCACGATTGCGCTCGGATCTTCGGATGGATTGCGCCGCGGCATGATGGTGACCAATACCGGTGAACAGATTCTGGTGCCGGTCGGCCTCAAGACTCTGGGCCGCATCATGGACGTACTGGGTAGGCCGATAGACGAGATGGGCCCCATCGGCGCGGAAAAAACCATGTCGATCCACCGCAAGGCCCCGGCGTTTGATGAGCTGGCAGCCTCTACTGAATTACTGGAAACCGGTATCAAGGTGATTGATCTGGTCTGTCCTTTCGCCAAAGGCGGCAAGGTGGGCCTGTTTGGCGGTGCGGGCGTGGGCAAGACCGTGAACATGATGGAGCTGATCCGCAACATCGCCATTGAGCACAGCGGCTTTTCGGTGTTTGCCGGCGTGGGTGAGCGCACGCGCGAAGGCAACGACTTCTACCATGAAATGAAAGAATCCGGCGTGCTGGACAAGGTGGCGCTGGTGTACGGACAAATGAATGAGCCGCCCGGAAACCGCTTGCGCGTCGCTCTGACCGGCCTGACCATGGCGGAATCTTTCCGCGACGAAGGCCGCGATGTACTGCTGTTTGTAGACAACATCTATCGCTTCACTCTGGCGGGAACCGAGGTATCGGCATTGCTGGGCCGCATGCCCTCCGCAGTGGGCTACCAACCGACACTGGCCGAAGAAATGGGACGCTTGCAGGAACGCATCACTTCCACCAAGACCGGTTCCATCACGTCGATTCAAGCTGTGTATGTGCCAGCAGACGATCTGACCGACCCCTCGCCCGCAACCACTTTCGGCCATCTGGATGCAACCGTGGTGCTGTCACGCGACATCGCCTCACTGGGCATCTATCCGGCGGTGGATCCACTCGACTCCACTTCGCGCCAGCTTGACCCGCTGGTAGTTGGCGAAGAACATTACAACACCGCACGTGATGTGCAGCAGACCCTGCAGCGCTATAAGGAATTGCGCGACATTATCGCAATTCTGGGGATGGATGAACTCTCCCCTGAGGATAAGCTGGCAGTGGCAAGAGCGCGCAAGATTCAGCGTTTCCTGTCGCAACCGTTTAACGTGGCGGAAGTATTCACCGGCTCACCTGGAAAATACGTATCGCTGAAAGAAACCATCAAAGGTTTCAAAGGCATCGTCAATGGTGATTACGATCACTTGCCGGAACAAGCGTTCTACATGGTGGGCGGAATAGACGAAGCGGTCGAAAAAGCCAAGACTCTGCAGTAACAAAAGCTTTTTTATAAACTCGATTGACCCATCATATAACTGGAAACTTAAATGAGCACCGTATTTCACGTTGATATCGTCAGCGCCGAGGAATCGATCTACTCAGGTCCTGCCGAGTTTCTGGTGGCGCCAGCGGAAGCGGGCGAAGTGGGCATTTACCCACGCCACACGCCCATGCTGACCCGGATCAAGCCCGGCTCAGTGCGGATCAAGGCGCCACTGCAGGAAGAAGAGCTGATTTATGTCTCCGGCGGCATGCTGGAGATACAACCAGACGTGGTAACCATTCTCGCCGATACTGCCGTGCGTGGCGCAAATCTGGACGAAGCCAAGGCGCTAGAAGCCAAGAAGCGCGCAGAAGAAGCCATGAAGGATCGTTCCTCCACCATGGAGTATGCCCGCGCTCAAGCGGAACTGGCCGAGTCGATCGCGCAATTGGCAGCGATTCAGCAGCTGAGAAAACGCGGCCATTGAATCGTTCATTTCACCCATTAAAAAGGCGACCCAGGTCGCCTTTTTATTTCTCCGGAATTAGGGCGCCAGAGAACAAATCCTCCGTGGGTTGCCGTTATCATACTAAAGCTCTAGAATCCAGCCATGTCCACCCCAATACGCATGGCCCATCCATCCCGATCCGGCAACTCGCCACACGCCATGTCTGAAAGCGCTGTGGGGGAAAATAGATTCTTGTCTTCTGCTGCAACAATTTTTACAAATGCTTGATTACCGCCTGCCGTCGTGTCAAAACTGAACATCGTCATTCTCGCCGCCGGACTTGGCAAGCGCATGCACTCGATGCTACCCAAGGTGCTGCACCCGCTGGCAGGCAGGCCTCTACTTTCCCATGTGCTCGACACGGCACGTGCGCTGGTACCGGAAAAAATCTGTGTGGTGTACGGTCACGGCGGCGAAATTGTACCGCAGACGATAGACGACAAGAAACTCATCTGGGTAAAACAGGAGCCGCAGTTGGGCACAGGCCACGCGCTGATGCAAACCCTGCCTCATCTGGACAAGAAAGGCGTGACTCTGGTGTTGTATGGCGATGTGCCGCTGACCCGGATTGAAACCTTGAAGGGATTGATAGCAGCGGCAGCAGCAAAACATCTTGCGCTGCTGACGCTGGAACTGGACAAACCCACTGGCTATGGCAGGATCGTGCGTAGCAGCAAAGATAGCAAGATCACTGCCATTGTCGAAGAGAAGGATGCCAGCAAAAGCCAACGGCAAATCTGCGAAATCAATACCGGCATCATGGCAATTCCCAATCAGTATCTGCACGACTGGCTACCCAGGCTGGAAAACAGGAATGCACAGAAGGAGTATTACCTCACCGATATCGTGGCGCTGGCGGTCACGGATGGGGTTAAGGTGGAAGCTGCCCAGCCGGATCATGCCTGGGAAATACTGGGCATCAACAGCAAAGTGCAACTGGCAGCGCTCGAGCGTATTTACCAACACGAATCCGCCAGCAGATTGCTGGAACAGGGCGTGACCCTGGCCGATCCATCGCGTATCGACATTCGCGGCCAGCTTGCCTGCGGCAGCGATGTGGCAATCGACATTAACTGTATTTTCGAAGGCCTAGTACAGTTGGGAGATAACGTGAGAGTAGGCGCTCACACTATCCTGAGGGATGTGAAGGTTGCAGCAGGAACAGTGATTGCTCCCTTCAGCCATATCGAAGACGCCGAAATCGGGAAAAACTGCCGCATTGGACCTTATGCCCGCATTCGTCCCGGAACCCGGCTTGCGAGCGAAGTCCATATCGGTAACTTTGTCGAAATCAAAAATAGCAGCATCGCCGCCGGCAGCAAAGCGAATCATTTGAGTTACATCGGCGATGCCGTCGTCGGCAAGAATGTCAACATCGGTGCCGGAACCATTACCTGCAACTATGATGGCGCCAACAAACATCAAACCATCATCGAAGACGACGTATTTATCGGCTCCGATACCCAGTTGATCGCGCCGGTGACAGTGGCGAAAGGCGCGACCATCGGCGCGGGTTCGACCATCACCAAGAACACGCCGCCGGAGAGTCTGACCCTGTCACGCGTCAAGCAGATGAGCATCGCCGGCTGGAAGCGGCCGGTGAAAAAAGCAAAAAGCGGAAAATGAAGGGACTCTCTCAGTTCTGTCACTCCGGGGAAAGTAGCGTCAAGGGAATTTGCTTATGTGCGGCATAGTCGGCGCGGTTGCCAGACATGATGTTGTCCCTGCCCTGCTGGAAGGTTTGCGCCGCCTCGAATACCGTGGCTACGACTCTGCTGGAATCGCGCTGGTGGACGGCGGATTGCGCAGATTGCGCACCACCGGACGGGTGGCGGAACTCAGCAAGCTTGCGGATGAACAGCAGTTCCACGGCGAGGTCGGCATCGCCCACACCCGCTGGGCCACACACGGCGCACCTTCCGAACGCAATGCTCACCCACATTTCTCTACTGGGGTGACAAAAGTTGCAGTGGTGCATAACGGCATTATCGAAAACCATGAAGCGCTGCGCCAGCGCCTACAGACTGCGGGTTTCGAGTTTCTGTCCGACACTGACACCGAAGTCATCGCCCATCTCATCACGCTCAACCTCAAGCAAACCCCTGATCTGTTTGCGGCAGTGTGCCACTCCCTTGCCGAACTGCAAGGCGCTTACGCCATCGCTGTGATGGAAGAGGCGCGGCCCGAACGCATTGTTGTTGCCCGCAATGGCGCACCGTTGTTGCTGGGGCTGAGCGAGCACGGCAATTACGCCGCATCCGATGCTTCTGCGCTGCTGCAGGTAACCAGGCACATGATCTACCTGGAAGAAGGCGATGTGGCCGAATTGCGTTACGACGGCTACCGCATCGTCAATTGTCTTGCTGGTGGCTCAGGCAGGGAAGTGACGCGCGCTGTGTACGAAAGCGAGCTGACTGATGCGGCAGTGGAACTGGGGCCCTATACCCATTTCATGCAGAAGGAAATATTCGAGCAACCGGGCGCAGTGGCGAATACGCTGGAAATGGTGCTCAATGCCCATTCTATTTCTCCACAATTATTTGGCAGCGCAGCGGAAAATATTTTCCAGCATACCGACAGCGTGCTGATACTCGCTTGCGGTACCAGCTACCACGCTGGACTGGTCGCCCGCTACTGGCTGGAGTCCATGGCGGGATTGGCCTGCAACGTCGAGATCGCGAGCGAATACCGCTACCGCGACCCGGTAGCCAGCCCCAACACACTGGTGGTGGCGATTTCCCAATCGGGGGAAACTGCCGACACACTGGCCGCACTCAGCTATGCCAAGTCGCTGGGACACCGTCACAGTCTGGCCATCTGCAATGTGCCGGAAAGCGCACTGGTGCGGCAAACCGACCTGCGCTTCCTTACCCGCGCCGGGCCGGAAATCGGTGTGGCCTCGACCAAGGCATTCACCACCCAACTGGCGGCACTGATGCTGCTTGCCATGACGCTGGCGAAACTGCGTGGAAAATTATCGAGCGAGCGTGAACGCGAAGTGATCACCGCGCTGCGCCATCTACCAGTCGCGCTGCAGCACGCGCTGCAGGTGGAACCCCAGGTCAAGGTCTGGGCCGAGCGATTTGCGCAGAAGCGCCACGCCTTGTTTCTCGGGCGCGGCATGCACTACCCCATCGCCATGGAAGGCGCGCTCAAGCTCAAGGAGATTTCCTACATTCATGCCGAAGCCTACGCCGCCGGCGAATTGAAGCACGGTCCGCTGGCGCTGGTGGATGAAGACATGCCGGTGGTCGCAATTGCTCCCAACAACGCACTGCTGGAAAAACTCAAATCCAATTTGCAGGAAGTGCGCGCGCGCGGCGGCGAGCTCTATGTTTTCGTTGATGCCGACTCGACCATCCAGCAAAGCACAGGCATGCACGTTATCAGCCTGCCGGAACATGCGGGATTACTCAGCCCCATCCTTCACACCATCCCGCTGCAACTGCTTGCCTACCACGTCGCCCTGCAAAAAAATACCGACGTGGACAAGCCGCGTAATCTGGCGAAATCAGTGACAGTCGAGTAGTTCCGGGAGTTCCAGCTGAAGCAAAACTAACGGGCGGTCAAAGCCCCAAGTCCCGCCAGATTTCATCCACCCGCGCTTTCACTGCTGCATCCATCGCAATCGGCGTGCCCCATGCGCGAGTGGTTTCTCCCGGCCATTTATTGGTGGCATCCAGACCCATTTTCCCGCCCAGACCCGACACCGGGCTGGCGAAATCAAGATAATCTATCGGCGTATTTTCCACGATCAACGTATCGCGCGCAGGATCGACGCGCGTGGTGACGGCCCAGATGACTTCCTTCCAGTCGCGGATATTCACATCGTCGTCGGTGACGATAATGAATTTGGTGTACATGAACTGGCGCAGGAAGCTCCACACGCCGAACATCACGCGCTTGGCATGCCCTGCGTACTGCTTTTTCATGCTCACCACCGCCATGCGATAGGAGCAACCTTCCGGCGGCAAATAAAAATCAGCGATCTCGGGAAACTGTTTTTGCAGCAGCGGTACGAACACTTCGTTCAGCGCCACGCCGAGTATCGCCGGCTCGTCCGGCGGCTTGCCGGTGTAAGTGGAATGAAAAATCGGGTTGCGCCGCATAGTGATGCGCTCAATGGTAAATACCGGGAAGGTCTCCTGCTCGTTGTAATAACCGGTGTGATCGCCGAACGGACCCTCTAACGCTACTTCGTTCGGATAGATGAAGCCCTCCAAAACAATTTCCGCGCTGG
>JAYUYT010000121.1:0-22017 GCA_043752345.1 Nitrosospira sp. | reverse complement strand
TGGCGAACCGGTGCAGGACAATCCACCAGTTCAGCAGAAACTCGCCGCCTGACGCATCATGCTACAGACTGGCCATACACCACTTTTGACTTTATCTCCCAGGTCAGTACCGATTTACCGTGGTTACAGTCGGCGGCCATGGTTTCGAGTAGCAAAAGTGTCTAGGATATCTTGCTTGATCAGTGCAATTCGAAATAATTCTAGTAAAATACTTATCGTAAGGTCGGTTCAGAAGAGAATGTAACAGGCTCGGCGATTACAGGTAGTATTTGCAGGTGAAGCCACATGCAATGATTCCCGAAAGAAATATGACTCTCCCATAAAATAAAATGGGATCATGTAAAACTCGACTCCTTGACTTTATTTATTCTCGAAAACAGCCCGTGAGAAAATTAATCGCTGTATTGATTACGTGCATGCCCATGATCTGCTTTGGGCAAGACCCCGGGCAGGATCTTGCCCTCGTTTGTGCTGGTGAGAGTGTATATACAGAATCAGGTGGAGTCACAAATAGAGAATCACTGACCCAGACCTTTTCCTTTATTGGCGGAAAACTACACGGCTTCATACCTTGCCAATGGTCGGATACGATGATCATTTGTGATGCCGAAAATGTAAAAACCGGCACTTCTGTTACCTTGACTCAGACCAGCATTGATAGGTCATCTGGAATTGTGACCGATATTTCCGAAGGTAGGAAAGGTGGAGTGGTCACCTTTACAGGCCAATGTTCACCTATCCAACCAAGATTCTAGGTACCTGTTTCTTAATCACTTCATAAATAAACTCAAGCAAAGGGATGCCACTCCCCTGCTTGCGGATATTCTTAGCTCAGGCCGTGGTATTGACGGTGGTACCGATTTTCTGACCACCGGTATTAACTGTGGGGGGAGCGGTATTCACTTCAGATGAAGTGTTAGTATTACCGCCTTTACCTTTGGCGGTTTCTGGCTTCTCAACAACGCGGTCTTCTGCGCTCTTCTGAGTACCGCTCACTTGCGGGCCCGTTGTGGAAACGGAAAAAACGGAATCGATTGCCATGAACACCTCCTGCAGTTTTAGAAATGGCGGATAATCTGACCGCCTACATTGGTTATCGGCCCTTGTCGTACTTCCTGAAGGGTAAAATGAAAATAAATTATTTTAACCAAGTGCTGATCATATATTAGTGATTACTATCATATAGTTGAAGTCTTGATAGGAGTAAAAAATATCTTGTGAGGAAGGCCAAAAAGAGGGGCCTCTTTATTGGTAATTACAACCTTACCAGGTTGATTCTATGTATTAAATACCCTGAAATTCCTTCACAGGCAGTCATATGGCACTTAAAGCAACTATTTTCAAAGCCGAGCTGCAAATAGCCGATATAGATCGAGGCTATTACCAAAACCATGTGCTGACTCTCGCACGCCATCCCTCGGAAACAGATGAACGCATGATGGTGCGATTACTGGCTTTCGCATTGCATGCGCACGAAGCGCTGGCATTTGGCAATGGTCTGAGTACCGATGATGAGCCCGATCTGTGGCAGAAGGATTTGACCGGTGCGATCGAACTCTGGATAGATGTGGGTCTGCCCGATGAAAAACTGATCCGCAAGGCCTGCGGCCGCGCCAAACAAGTAGTCGTCTACAGTTATGGTGGCCGGGTCGCCGACAGATGGTGGGATCAGTGTCGCAGCAAACTGGAGAAGATCAAAAATTTGAGTGTAATCAATCTGCCGCCACAAACCAGCCAAGCCATTGCCAAACAGGCTCAGCGCAATATGCAGTTAAACTGCACCATTCAGGAGGGACAGATCTGGCTGGCCGACAAAAATGAGTCGGTGCAGGTCGAACTGGTGACGATCACATAACTTCCATGAAAAAAACCCGCAGAGTTGCGGGTTTGCCCGTTTCACTTCAACCTTCATTCGCAGTTTCTTCAAGGAGTTCCTGCTTTGTTCCCGTCCGATTGGGCAACATTGCTTTCAGTGTTTTCCACTACCTGAAAGAAAACTTCGTCCTGCTTGATCATGCCCAGTTCGCTACGGGCACGTTCTTCTATGGCTTCATGACCCTGCTTGAGGTCCCGTACCTCCGCATCCAGTGCGGCATTACGGATTTTCAGTTGCTGGTTGGTTTCGTGCTGCGTGATGAGTTGCTGGTTGACTTCCCACACTTTGAGCCAACTGCCCTTGCCCAGCCATAGCGGGTATTGCAACAGGGCGATCAAGGCAACGAGTACCAGCGTCAGCAGCTTCATTTGGACATCTCTATGAATCCCACAATTTGTACCTGCTTTGCGGATCGCCTATCGCGTTACGCTACGGCGCGGCACTGCCCAATATCTCTCTCACTGCTCCCTGCCCGAGACCCTGAATTTTTATTTCAACTGGTAGTAGGCTCCCCGTCCGGCGTAACTGGCGGCGTCACCCAGATCTTCCTCAATGCGCAGCAACTGATTGTACTTGGCCAGGCGGTCCGAGCGTGAAAGCGAACCAGTCTTGATCTGTAACGCATTGGTGGCAACAGCAATATCGGCGATGGTGGTATCTTCGGTCTCGCCGGAACGGTGCGAAATCACGGCGGTATAACCCGCGCGCTTGGCGGTTTCAATGGCAGCAAAGGTTTCGCTGAGGGTGCCGATCTGGTTGACCTTGATCAGGATGGAATTGGCTACGCCCTGCGCAATGCCTTCTTTCAGGATTCTGGCATTGGTCACAAACACATCATCGCCCACCAGTTGTACCGATTTTCCGAGTTTGCTGGTGAGCAGTTTCCAGCCATCCCAATCGTGCTCGCTCATGCCGTCCTCAATGCTGAGGATGGGGTATTTATCTATCCAGGTGGCGAGATAATCCACGAACTGCGCCGAGGTAAGGCTCAAGCCATCGGATGCCAAATGGTATTTGCCGTCGCGGAAAAATTCCGAGCTGGCGCAGTCCAGGCCAATGGCAACATCCGGGCCCGGCAAATAACCGGCCTGCTCAATGGCTTGTACAATTAGCTGCAACGCCGCCTCGTTATTCGCCAGATTAGGAGCGAACCCACCCTCGTCACCCACTGAGGTAGGCATGCCCTTGCTGTCGAGCAATTTTTTCAACGTGTGAAATATTTCAGCGCCGCAACGCACTGCTTCGCGGAAACTCTGCGCCCCTAGCGGGATGATCACGAACTCCTGAAAATCGAGATTGTTGTTGGCGTGCGCCCCGCCGTTAATTACATTCATCATCGGTACTGGCATGGACATCGGTCCTGCACCACCCAGATAGCGATATAACGGCAGGCCGGATTCCTCTGCTGCGGCTTTTGCCACTGCCAGCGAAACCGCAAGAATCGCATTCGCGCCCAGCCTTGATTTGTTATCGCTGCCGTCCAGATCAATCAGAGTCTGATCGATGAAGCCCTGCTCCATCGAATCCAGTCCCATGATGGCCTCGGCAATTTCGGTATTGACGTTTTCCACTGCTTTCAGTACGCCCTTGCCAAAATAGCGCTGCATGTCACCATCGCGCAATTCGACAGCCTCCTTGGTGCCAACAGATGCGCCAGAAGGGACAGCCGCCCGGCCCAGTACGCCGGATTCGAGCAATACATCCGCTTCTACAGTCGGATTGCCACGGGAATCGATAATTTCGCGGGCGATGACATCTACGATTGCACTCATACTATTTTTCCCTGATGTTATTTAAGTTATGTATAAATGGTGAGGTGTTATGCGGCAGGCAGTTAAGCGATGATTTTTAATTTGCCGGGATCTGCTGTTACTGATGCGGTGCGCCTGTCCGCGGTGTCAATGGCAGCTTCGACAAACGCTTTGAACAGCGGATGGCCTGCCTTTGGGGTGGAAGTGAATTCGGGATGAAACTGGCAGGCAACGAACCAAGGGTGTTCGCTTTGCGGCAGCTCTATCATCTCGCACAGGGTTTCCACCGCCGATAATCCGCTTACACGCAGCCCCATCTGTTCCAGTCGAGGGAGATATTCATTATTGACTTCGTAACGATGACGATGGCGTTCAATGATTTTGTCCGCGCCATAAATTTTACGCACCAGCGACCCTTCTTTCAGCACGCATTCCTGCCCACCCAAGCGCATGCTGCCGCCGAGATCCGATTTGGCATCACGGGTTTCCAACTGGCCTTCACGGGTACGCCATTCGGTGATCAGGCCAATGACGGGATAAGGTGTGTCCGGGTTGAATTCGGTGCTGTGCGCACCTTCCATGCCAGCCTTGTCACGTGCGTATTCGATCACCGCCAGCTGCAAACCGAGACAGATGCCTAGATAAGGGATACGGTTTTCACGTGCGTAGCGGATGGCCATAATTTTGCCTTCCACGCCACGTTTGCCGAAACCGCCTGGAACCAGGATCGCGTCCATCCCGACCAGGCAATCGGTTCCCTGCTTCTCGATATTTTCCGAATCCATGTAATGAATATTGATTTTGCTGCGGGTATGAATGCCGGCATGGATCAAGGCTTCCGACAGGGACTTGTAAGATTCAGTCAAGTCCACATATTTTCCCACCAGCGCAATTTTCACCGAATGCTGCGGATGTTCCAGCGCGTCCACCAGTTTTTTCCAGACGCTCAGGTCCGCTGGTTTGGCGAGAATATCCAGCTTATGACAGACGATTTCATCCAACATCTGATCGTGTAGCAGCCCCGGAATTTTGTAGATACTGTCCGCGTCCACGGCCGAAATCACCGCCTCTTCGCGCACGTTGGTGAACAGCGCGATTTTGCGGCGTTCATCCGTCGGCAGTTCACGATCAGCACGGCATAACAACACATCCGGCTGAATACCGATTTCGCGTAATTCCTTTACTGAATGCTGGGTCGGCTTGGTCTTCAACTCCCCCGCCGAGCCGATGTAGGGCAACAGCGTGAGATGAATGAAACAGGTATCGTTGCGGGGATGCTGCACTGCCATCTGCCGGATTGCTTCCAGAAATGGCAGCGACTCGATATCGCCCACGGTGCCACCAATTTCGACGATGGCGACCTGCGCATCGCCTGCACCGGCCTTGATATGCAGTTTGATTTCGTCGGTGATGTGGGGAATCACCTGTACCGTGCCGCCGAGATAATCGCCGCGCCGCTCCTTCTTGATCACGCTTTCGTATATCTGGCCGGTGGTGAAGTTGTTGCGCTTGCTCATTTTGGTGCTGATGAAACGCTCATAATGTCCCAAGTCGAGATCGGTTTCCGCCCCGTCTTCGGTGACAAATACTTCGCCGTGCTGGAATGGGCTCATGGTGCCGGGATCCACATTGATGTAGGGATCCAGCTTGAGCATGGTTACTTTGATGCCGCGGGTTTCGAGGATTGCTGCCAGGGAGGCGGCGGCGATACCCTTCCCCAGGGAAGAGACTACACCGCCAGTCACAAATACATACTTGGTCATGGACGCACATGATACTGGAAAAGGCCTGCCAGAACAAATCTGGCACGGAGTAACACCGATTTCTCTCTTGCAGTATGACAGGAGCGGCTTCAGCCGCGATTAAACCATAATCTTGTGTTTCTTCCACCACATTCGCGGCTGAAGCCGCTCCTGCCAAATCTCTACGGAATGTCCCGGTCAATCAAGATTGGCCTGTTATTTCGACTTCCGTTCCAGCCTCCACCAAGTCGAACAATTCCAGCAAATCGCAGTTATGCATGCGAATGCAGCCGATCGAGCCCGGTTTGCCCATTTCCGCACTATCCGGGCTGCCGTGGATATAGATGTAACGGCGCATGGTATCCACCTGCCCCAGGCGATTGAAGCTGCGCTCGCAACCGGAAAGCCACAGTATCCGTGTCAGGATCCAATCGCGCCCTGGATAGCGCACACCCAATTCAGGCGTATAAATTTCACCGGTCGGGCGGCGCTTGATGAACACCGTATTGACCGGCTGACCCGCACCAATCTTGGCGCGAATGACGTGTTTGCCCAGCGGAGTACAAAAACTGCCGCACTGCTGCCCTGCCCCGTTCTTGGCGGTGGAAACGCGGTAATGCCGGGTCACCTTGCCGCTGCAATCCAGCAGATCCAGCACTTGCTCCGGGATGCTAATGACGATTTTCATTGATCTGTCACTCGAGCCGCCTTGCGGCGTTGCGCAAAAAACTGTTTCAGCAGCTCCCCTGTTTCTTCCGCCAGCACACCGCCAGCCATCTGCAAATGATGGTTGAGCCGGGTCTCCGCCGGCAAATCAATTACGCTGCCGCAGGCACCGGTCTTGGGATCTTTTGCGCCGTAAACCAGCCGCGCAATGCGCGCGTGGAAAATCGCGCCAACACACATGGTGCAGGGCTCCAGTGTCACATAAAGCATGCAGTCCGTCAGGCGGTAATTGCCAAGATGACGCGCGGCATCACGCAGCGCCATCACCTCGGCATGGGCGGTCGGATCGGCGGCCGAGATCGGCCGATTGTAACCACGACCAATGATCGTCCGGTCCTTCACCACCACCGCACCCACTGGCACCTCGCCTGCGTCCCGCGCCTGCTGCGCAAGATCGAGCGCTGCGCGCATGAAATCAATGTCACCACCCTCCAGCTCATGCAGGTTGGGCGTCGCTGAAGAAGCCGCTTTAATATTCATCAGCAAATTTTAACCCAGATGATCTAACGCTACTGTACAGAGTCGAGATGCGTATGGCCACGTGATTTGTTTTTACGTGGAAAAGGATTATCCTAAGTTGCACTGCCTTGGTGAGATTCTGAACAATGATATGAACCCGATCCCCTCTGTCCTTATGCAGCTCAAATTGATTGTCAGTATCGTATTGTTCAGCCTGTATGCCCCATTGGTAATGGCAGATGTGCCCGTGCTGAACGTAGAATTCACCGAAACCAGGGCCCCACTGAGCGTCGCGCAGCAGCAACGGGCTTATACCGAATCCAGCGCAATCGTGACCTATACCGATGGGCGCAAAGTCGCTTACCCACTGACTTACAACTTACTGTATAGCTCTGGCGAGCAGATTGGCGACTGGAAAGCGGGCACCATCGTCAACAAAAATGGCAACGTACTGCAAACCGCCCGGATCAGCGAAACCGGCGCCACGGCGCAAGGCCCGTTCCATGCGCATAGTCCCGATGCCAATTCCCTCATGCAACAGGGCGGCAACATTTTCCTGCTAACCCATCTGGAGTACGACACCGAAGCACCCACTGCCGATCCCGGCAAACCCATGCTCGATATGTACGGCGCTCTGCCCATGGTGATGAACCTGGCTTCCCTCAAACAAGACCCTCGCACCGGTCAACTGACCGCTTTCGATTTGCAGAACGTGGACATGAGCGGCGTGGAAGGATTATGGACCCCTTGTGCGGGTGAACTGACCCCATGGAACACGCATATCGGCGGCGAGGAATACGAGCCCGACGCACGTGTGTTCGAAAACAAGCCGTTAACTGCCATGAACCTGTACCGGAATACTCCCGGACAGATCTCGCCTGTCGGCGCTAATCCATATAGATATGGGATGATCACAGAAGTTATCATTAATTCAAGCGGGAAGACCGAAGTTGCCAAGCATTACGCTATGGGGCGCCTGTCCAATGAGCTGGCGCATGTCATGCCAGATAGCAGAACCGCCTACAAAGGTGATGACGGCAATGATGTGGTGCTGACCATGTTCGTCGCCGACAAACCCAAGGATCTGACCAGAGGCAGCCTGTATGCCGCCAAATTGCAGCAGACTGATGCCACCAATGGCGGCCGGTTCAGCGTTCAATGGATCAAGCTCGGTCACGCTACCAACAGCGAAATCGATGCGCTGGTAGCTGGCGGCATCAAATTCTCCGATATCTTTGTGATTGCCAGTAACACCAGCTACCAGACCAATCCGGCAGCCTATGCCGGCTTCAAACCGGTTTACACTTACACCGGCAGCGGTGGCAGCACCACTTTGGAGTACCTGAAGCTCAGAGACGGCATGGAACATGCTGCCGCTTTTCTGGAAACACGTCGTTTCGCCGCTTACCTGGGCGCAACCACCGAGTTCACCAGGATGGAGGGCGTAACTTCCAACAAGGCCGACAAGAAGCTGTACCTCGCTATGTCCTACGTGCATAAAGGCATGCTGGATGGTCGGAATGGCGAGCGTCCGCAGGATGATATCCGCCTTGTAAGTGACCCCAAGAACTTGGAATGCGGTATCGTCTACCAATCCAATCTACAAGACGGTCAAGTGGATACATCCGGCAGTCCAATCCGCAGTCAGTGGGTGGCTGCGGATCTGCAAGCCCTGCTCATGGGCGCCCGGAAACCGGCCGCGCAAACTGCTTATGGCCGCCATGACAAGTGTGATACCGACAAAATGGCCAACCCGGACAACCTCAAGTACTCCGAAGCCATGCGCACCTTGTTCATTGGCGAAGACAGCAGCAACCACTTGAATAATTTCCTGTGGGCATACAATGTCGACAGCAAGAGGGCCACGCGTATCGCCACCAATCGTGCCGGCGCAGAGTGGACTGGCCTGCAGGCAGTGGACAACCTGAATGGCTTTGCCTATATCATGTCCAATATCCAGCACCCTGGTGCCGCAACAGACCTGCGTAGTTATCAACGCAAGATCCCTGACTTTGATGCCTTCCGCGCCGGGATCGATCAGCGCGGCGCTGTCGGCTACATTGGCGGCCTGCCGGCGATCAAACGCAGCCATGAAGGAATCCGCAATGAGCGTGACGTAGACTAACCCTCTCACCCTATCAACATTACATCTTTTGCCACAGCTCATGACCTCCGCCGACTCTACCGCCATCTTCACGCACTCCTGGTCGCTGTATGACTTGATCACGGAGTTCAATTACATGTCTCATCAAGAGATCTATGCCGGAGTAGAAGAGCTGCTGCGGCTGCGCAATGATCGGGAACAGTATTGTCTGCTGGATCTGGGCTGCGGCAATGCGCGCTACCTGGCGCCCTGCCTGCAGCGCTTGCCGCCCGCGAGCTATCAAGGGGTGGATTTGTCCGAGGCCGCACTGGCGGAAGCGCGCAGCTATCTGACAGAATTGCCCGGTCAGGTCACCCTGACCCATGGGGATCTGCTGACGGCAGTCGAGTCGACCGACCAAACCTGGAATGTCATTTTCACCGGCTTTGCGATTCATCATCTGCTACCTGAAGAAAAGACGCGCTTTTTTCGTGCGGCCGGGCGCTGTCTGTCAGCAAATGGCTGGTTGATCATGGTGGATGTGGTGCGCGAGGAAAACCAGAGCCGGGAAAGCTATCTGGACGGCTACCTGAAATTCATGCGGGAGAATTGGACCAAGGTACCACCGGATCAACTGGAAGAAGCCTGCATACATGTGCATGATCACGATCACCCCGAATGCCTCTCCACTCTGCAGGAGATGGCAACGGCAGCAGGCTTGAACTCCACCCGCGTGGTCGGCCGCCACGCGCAGCATCACACATTGCTATTCTCACGCTCCGCTGTGGCGGAAATTTGACTATGCTGACCCACACGAGTAACGCCGCTGCATAGTATGCAGCGAGGCATAATAAGTACGTGGATTGTTTTATGTGGAAAAGGATTATCATGACTTGCACGTGCTCGGCGAGATTTTGAACAATAATTCGAGCTTGGCTCCTTTTATCCACAACTTAATACTGCCTGATTCGTGGGGAAACCTCAGAGCCTGATCCCTTTTATCACGCGGCTTTAGAGTGGTCATCAAATCGCATCTGAAACAAAGAAAAAAATAAAATGTCAAAATTCAAACAATATACCGGCGCAAGTTTTTCAGAGACTGATGTGGAAAACTATTTGGAAGAGCTTGCAGAAAAGGGCTGGGGGGTTTTTAAACATCTCAACGACTATGTCGTAGTCATTGATGACGAAAGAAAAATTACAACTTCGTTTGCATCGCGCGACAAGGAATGGCACGTTGACGCCTCATATCTAGAAGGGACACTTCCGTTTTCATCGAATCCCGCTGTAAATTTTCAGCAGTTCAAAAAATGCTTTGCAAGAGCGGCAGAATATCTCGGCGAAAATCTCGATGGCGGTCCAAACAGCATACGCCTTCAAGAAGCAACTCCCGTGTCAAATAAGTGTAGTCTCGCGAGCCTAGCGCGTAATAACGCTGTTGAATGCGTTTTTGACCCTTACTTTGATGACAAATCAATTGCCACGCTTAAGACTCTGGTTAACCTCGACATGTCACTGAAAAATGACGTTCGAGTTCTTACGACGTCAAAAATTAGAAATCGCCTTTCAACGCAAATGATCCTCGATTTCAAAAAGGAAAAGGGAGTGAACCTAGATATCCGCATTTGTTCATCAGATAAAGAACATCGCCGATATCTACTTCTTTCAACTGGAGATTCCTTGGTTATCGGATGCAGCCTAAACTCACTAGATAAAAATGAAGCCGCTCATATCGAAAATTCCCAAGAAGACAGAGATTTTTTTGAGGCTCAATGGAAAACGTCTTTGCAGCTTTGACGGCAAAAATCGCCGAACAAATCAGTTGAGCGCAAATTAAAGGGGCCTGGTTCAATTATTTTACCGGCATAACGTCATGCTCCGCCGCCCGCGCCTTCATTTTGATGAAGCTCCGTTGTGCATCGTGCAACACGGACACACCCGCGAGCTCGGGGTGCCACTCAATTCGCGGCCCTGCTAAGCGATATTACAATGGATAATCCCGTGCAAAACGCAGCCATGCTCTGGACGGGCGGCAAAGATTCTGCGATGGCATTGCATGAGGCCGGTCAGAACGGTTACTGCATTCGTTGCCTCGTCACGTTCGCGCCGCCGGAACCGGATTTCTTGGCGCATCCGCTGAGCTTCATCAAAATGCAGGCTCAGGCATTGGCGCTGCCGCACCATGTTTTGTCTATCAGCGCCCCATTCGAGCAGAGTTACGAAACCAGCTTGCGCAGGTTGCGCAATGAAATGGGCATAGACTGCGTGATCACCGGCGACATCGCGGCGGCGGATGGCAGCCCGAATTGGATACGCGAGCGGAGCCGTCTCGTTGGGATAAGCGTGCATACGCCTTTGTGGGAGCGCGATCAAAACACCTTGCTGCAACAACTACTGGACAGAGGATTCAAGGTGCACTTTTCCTGTGTTAAAACACGCTGGCTTGATGAGAGCTGGATTGGTCGGGAATTGAATGCATCGGCGCTTGCCGAACTGCGCAGTATTCGTGAGCAGACCGGTCTAGACCTGTGCGGCGAAGAAGGCGAATATCACACGCTGGTCACTGACGGGCCGCGATTCACACGCGGCATTGATATTCGTTCATATTCAACACGCATCGCTGGTCCGTTGGCCTACATGGCAATCCACGAACTGAAATTGTTTGATCATGCCGCCTAACACTGCGGTGCCGCCGATATCGTACCGCTACGTTCCATAACGCGACCAAATCTGCTCTATCAAGGAAACATACTATCTTTCACTCCACCGAGGAGGACACTATGCATCTCTATCGACTTTACGCCGCGCTATTTACTCTGGCTCTTACACATGCCTCTACCGCCATCGCTGCGCCGCCTGCTTATCCAGCGGACGCCAAGATCATCGCCGAAGCCACAGCTGGCAAGCTCAAGGCAACCAAAGGAAAGTACTTCGAGAAAAGCTGCAATGAATCTGTTAATTTCGATGCCGAGTTGGATGATCTGAATGGCGATGGCCAACCCGAGGTGTTTACCAGAGTCTACGGCAACTGCATGGGCGGGATGGTGGGTGTTTACATGAACCTGTACATCAAGAATCGCAGCGGCCAGTGGAAATCGCAATTCGGCTTTCCCGGCCGATACACCCTGTTGAAAACCAGGAACAATGGTTACCCTGATATCGAAATCGGTGGCACAGGAAACTGCTTCCCGGTCTGGCGTTGGAACGGGCGGCAGTATGCTATCCACAAAGAATGCCCTTAAAGAGCCGCTCTGATTAACGGGTTAGGTTCAAGTTATTCTCTTTCAGACCATCGATAAGATTGCGCCGCATCGTCCATTGGGTTGAAAAAGTCGCTAAAGATCTCCAGGCTGCTGTCGATAATCATGGCAATGGCGATGCTTTCACGGATTCTGACTCCTCACAGGGAGACTCGGGACACAAGATGACATTATCGCTATCAACACAAACAAAAATACAGGGGTCCTTTCAAGGGTGAGAAGATGTTGCCGGTTATTGCCGCATACGGCAAGAATTGCCGCATAGCTTTCCCGATATCGATTACCGCATTTGCTTAAGCCAGAAAATGGCGCAAATTTCAGGCCGCCTTCTCCTATTCGCTGACTTTAAAGGGCATGGCATGGTAAATGCTTTACAACAAGTATGAAACCTGAAATACCCCATTCAGTTGCTGCTGTACCCCGCCACACAGAAATTTTTTGTGCATCCTCCCTTTAATTACTAAGGATCTCCTAAAATGTTAGCTCAAGCCATTGCTCCCAGATTCAAACGTCCGCAAACGCAAAACAACAGCGCCCAATCCGTTGCACTAGCCAGCCAAGGTGCGAGACATGTGATTGCCGAACTCACGAGTGCCGGCAATCTGCTCTGCGATCAAGGCAATCCCCGGGAGGCGCTAAATTGCTTCCTCAAGGCCATGGAGCTCCTGAACAACTGCAGGACTGTAGGAGATAAGCGGGTTGCCATTTGCCACTACAATACGGCGCGCACCTATGCCATGCTCGACAAGAATGACGAGGCGCTGGAACACTACCGCAAAGCACTGCAGACCGCTCCACGATTGGTGCAGGCACACAACAACATCGGCATGCTGCTCAACCAGAGTGGTCGTTTCGATGAGGCCAGCGAGCATTTCAAGAAAGCGATCAAGCTTGATGGGCTGTTCGCTCCCGCCTACTATGGGCTGGGCGTGGCGCTGCACAGCATGGGCGACAACGTGAATGCTGCTTTCGCCTACCAGAAAGCGCTGACATTCAACCCCGAGTCATACCCGGCATGGATCAACCTCGGTCTAGTCTGCCATTCAATCGAGAGCTATGAAGTGGCCATCAACTGTTATAAGGAAGCAATCGCTCTCTCGGGTCACGATGCGGAAGCCTTCCACAATCTTGGTCTCGCTTACATGGGAGCAGGCGATCTCAAGCAAGCTGCAGCCGCATTCAGTGACGCACTCAAACTCAACCCCGATCATGAAGCCGCTCAGGACGCTGTCCGGGAAACCATGTATTTCTTGCTGGAAAAGCAGGTATAGCTTATCCGCGCGGATGATGCCTGGCATGGAGCTGCTTCAGCCGCTCACGTGCCACATGGGTATAGATCTGGGTGGTGGAAATGTCGGCATGACCCAGCAGCAGTTGCACCACGCGCAAATCAGCGCCGTGATTAAGCAAGTGGGTGGCAAAAGCGTGGCGCAAGGTATGCGGCGACAGCGGTTTGTCGATGCCTGCATGCCGTGCGTGGCGCTTGATCAGGTGCCAGAAGGCCTGGCGTGTCATGGCCGCAGCGCGAGCAGTAACGAACAAGGCATCGCTGATTTTCCCACCCAGCAACGCAGGCCGGGCTTCCGTAATATAGCGATCTATCCAATCCAGAGCTTCTTCTCCCAGCGGCGCTAGTCGTTCCTTGCTGCCCTTGCCCATTACGCGCACCACGCCCATGTTCAAGCTTACCTGGGCAACTTTCAGACCAACCAATTCCGATACCCTTAATCCGCTGGCATAGAGCACTTCCAGCATGGCGCGGTCGCGTAGACCCAATGGCCGTTCTGCATCCGGCGCCGCAAGCAATGCTTCCACCTCTACTTCGGTCAGACTCTTGGGTAGATTGCGTGAAAGTTTTGGGGTATCAATGTTGAGACTGGGATCAGTCTGGATCTTCCCCTGGCGCAACAGAAAGCGGTAAAAACGCTTCAGACTCGACAACTCGCGACTGGTGGTGCTGGCTTTGACCTTGGTCGAGACTTTATAGGCGAGAAACTCAAGCAGATCGGCATGGGTCGCGTTCAGCAATGCTCCGTCGTTGCGACTCTGCTTTTTCAGCCATTCGGCAAATTTCTGCAGATCGCTGCGATAGCTCCCCAGAGTATTGCGCGACAAACCATCTTCCAACCACAAGGCATCAGAGAATTCGTCCAGCAATCCTGTATTGGGCTCAAGTGCATTCATGATGCAACAGCCAGCGTTTGATAGCGAGCGGGACTCCGTCGCTGGCATGCATGAACCCGCCCAAACTTCCGTTTTTGGCGATCACGCGATGACAGGGAATCACGATCGGCAGCCGGTTGGCGCCGCACGCTTGTCCCACAGCCCGAGGGGCAGAGTGCAGTTGCGTGGCGATAGCGGCATAACTGCTGGTGACCCCGCAGGGTATCATCTGTATGGTCTGCCATACCCGGCGCTGGTGAATGGTACCGCCGATGTGCAGCGACAGACCAAAGATAAAACCAGGGTCGGCCAGATATGCCTGCAACTGCTGACAGACTTCCCTGGCCAGCGGATTCTGTGGCGCCAGCGGGGGAATATCGAGGGGCAGATAGTCGATGTCAGTCAACCAGTCCTCTTCGGTGCGAATGCCGAGCAGTGCAAATGGTGTGACAAGTTTCGCCTGGTAATCATTTGCCGATCTGGTTTTCAAAATGGTTTTGGCTGTGTTCATATTGGCACTGATCAATATCCTCGATATACCCAGGGAAGCGCGGTTGCCGATTAGATTATTTTTTGTCTGCTTTGACTTTGTGCGAACAGTCCGGCGATAATCGGTCGTTACCCGGCTTGGACAATCTGTTAGCAACACGACGAATTAAGGAGCGTGAAGTGAAATTTAGCATAAAAAGTGGGAACCCGGAGAAGCAGCGCAGTGCCTGTGTAGTGGTGGGCGTATTCGAGCCGCGCAAATTGACTGAAGCTGCAGAAGCCATGGACAAGATCGCCAAGGGATATATCAGCGGCATCTTACGCCACGGCGACATGGAGGGTAAGGCGGGCTCGACCCTGCTGTTGCACAATGTCCCGCATGCCCTGTGCGAGCGGGTGCTGCTGGTGGGACTAGGCAAGGAACGGGAGTTTCGCGACAAGGAATATCGCGATGCGGTGCGCGTCACTTTCAAAGCATTGCATGAAACCGGCGCGGCAGATGCCACCTTGTACTTGGCTGAAGTTCCGCTGAAAAAACGCGATGCCGCGTGGAAAATTTCCCAGACCGCGATGGTGGCGCTGGAAAGCATCTACCGCTCCGATCGCCTCAAAAGCAAACCCGGAGAAATCAAGCGGCATCTGCGCAAAGTCACGCTGGGCATGACCAGCACAGCAGAATCTGCCCACAGTGAAGCAGCCCTGCAACAAGGACTTGCCATCGCCCACGGCATGAATCTGGCCAAAGACCTGGGCAACCTTCCACCCAATATTTGCACTCCCACCTATCTGGCGCAACAGGCCGTGGACTTGGCCAAGACCTATAAGCTCAAAGCCACCATTCTTGAGCAGAAGGATATGGAAAAGCTTGGCATGGGCTCGTTGCTATCGGTCGCGCGCGGCAGCCGTCAGCCTGCCAAACTGATTGCACTGGAATACCGCGGACGGGAAAAAATGGAAAAACCCATCGTGCTGGTGGGCAAGGGCGTCACCTTTGATACCGGCGGCATTTCTTTGAAACCCGCAGCAGAAATGGATGAAATGAAGTACGACATGTGCGGAGCTGCCAGCGTACTGGGCACTCTCGCAGCGATTGCGCAAATGCAGCTGCCGATCAACGTGGTTGGCATCATCCCCACCACCGAGAACATGCCGGACGGCAACGCCACCAAACCCGGTGACATCGTCACCAGTATGTCCGGGCAGACTATCGAGATTCTCAACACTGATGCTGAAGGGCGGCTGATTCTGTGCGATGCGCTGACTTATGCAGAGCGCTATGATCCGGAAGTGGTGATCGATATCGCCACTCTCACCGGCGCCTGTGTCATCGCGCTAGGGCATGTGGCATCTGGCCTGCTCAGCAATGATGATGAACTCGCGCAGGAGCTGTTGCAAGCCTCTGAACAATCCGCAGATCGTGCTTGGCATCTGCCGCTGTGGGATGATTATCAGGAACAGTTGAAAAGTAATTTTGCCGATATGGCCAACATCGGCGGGCGCGCTGGAGGAACCATCACTGCCGCCTGTTTCCTGTCGCGCTTCACCAGGAAATACCGATGGGCACACCTGGACATTGCTGGCACTGCGTGGAAATCCGGTAAGGACAAGGGTGCAACCGGTCGGCCGGTGCCGCTGCTGACGCAATTTTTGATCAAGCGCGCGGCACAAGAAGTCAAAAACGTGAAAGAAGCTTCATAACATTAACGTGACCCAAATCGACTTCTACTCCGGCACCGATGACAAGCTGCATACTGCTTGCCGTCTGAGTGCCAAGGCGGTGCAGCAAGGCCTAAAGGTGATGATTTATACGCCTGATAACGTTATCGCCGAACGCCTCGACAAGCTGCTGTGGACATTCTCCCCCACCGGTTTTATTCCCCACTGCCATGCTGACGACAAGCTGGCTGACGTAACCCCGGTGATATTGGGCCATCAGGCCGAGCAGTTCCCGCACGATGATGTGCTGCTCAACCTGCACATCGAATATCCGCCTTTCTTCAGCCGCTTCCGGCGTTTGATTGAAATCACTGGAACCACGCCAGAAGACATGCAGGCGGCACGCAAGCGCTACCGTTTCTACCATGACCGGGGATATGAAATTCGCTATCACAAGCTTGGGGGCGTATAAATAAAGTTGGGTAGGATCAGAAATATTTTCTGCCGCGCTCACCCTCCTCCGATCACTTTTCACCTCCATGACAGACGACAACGAAATTTCACCAGAACCCGATCACGATGAGGTGCTGGACAAGCTGGATGCATTGCTGAGCAAGCACCAAGGCAAACCCGCAGTGGTGGCTGAAACAGTAGCAAAGAGTAAGGAAGCGTCTGTTCCGGTTCTCACCCAGGTCTTTGACGTTACCTTGGAGCAAGCCGCTCTTTCAGTAACCGGCGACATCCCGACTCTCACGGAAGTAGTATTGCTCCCTGCGGCAGTCACGGCACCCCAGCCTGAGACTACCCCGCCACTACGACAGATTGTGGACGCTGCACTGAAGGAAACAGGGATAGATCTGGATGATTCAACGCAAGCAGCGCTGGTTCAGGCGCTGGAACGACATTTGCAAGAATCTCTGGCTGCACCTGCTCCGAATCGCGCTGAAGACCACAATGCAGATACCGATGCAGATTTCTCGCAGAGTCCATCTCAGCCAGCCGTGACGCCGCTACCCGCGCCTTCCTCTATAATGACCGACTTTCCAGCAGCAGCGGATTCAAACCCGATCCCCATGGACCTCGCAAAAAGTTTTGATCCTCAGCCCATTGAAAACCGCTGGTATTCCGTCTGGGATTCCGCCGGTTATTTCAAGCCCATAGCCGATGAAGGGCTTGCTGCAACAGCCTCTGCCTACTGCATCATGCTGCCGCCGCCCAATGTTACTGGCACACTGCACATGGGGCATGCGTTCCAGCACACTCTGATGGATGCGCTCTCGCGCTATCACCGTATGCTCGGTGACAACACCTTGTGGCAAGCGGGAACCGATCACGCCGGCATCGCCACCCAGATTGTGGTGGAGCGGCAACTGGACCAGCAGAACATCAACCGCCGCGACCTGGGACGCGAGGAATTCCTCAAGCGTGTGTGGCAGTGGAAAGAGGAATCCGGCTCCACCATCACCCGCCAGATGCGACGGCTGGGAGCTTCCTGCGACTGGTCACGCGAGCGCTTCACCATGGATGAGGGTTTATCCCGCGCTGTCACCGAAGTATTCGTACGGCTTTATCGCGAAGGGCTGATCTACCGCGGCAAGCGACTGGTAAACTGGGATCCGGTGCTGCAAACTGCGGTATCCGATCTGGAAGTAGCCTCGACTGAGGAAGATGGATTCCTCTGGCATATCCGCTATCCGCTGGCGGAACCAGATCTGCAAAATGGCTTGACCTGTCTTGTCGTTGCCACCACCCGTCCCGAAACCATGCTAGGGGATATGGCGGTTGCCGTGCATCCAGATGATCCGCGCTATCGTCACCTGATTGGCCACGCTGTGCGCCTGCCGCTATCGGCCAGTTCTCCTGCGGCTTGGCACAGCATTCCGATCATCGCCGACACCTATGTGGATCCAAAGTTCGGCACTGGCTGTGTGAAAATTACCCCGGCGCACGACTTTAACGACTACCAGATGGGTCTGCGGCACAAGCTGGTTCCACTCAATATTCTCACTCTGGATGGAAAAATAAGCGACCATGCACCGATTGAATATCAGGGTATGGATCGTTTTGCGGCACGCACCAAAATCATTGCCGATCTCACCGCACTGGAACTGCTGGCTGAAACCAAACCGCATAAACTAATGGTGCCGCGCGGCGACCGCACCCATGCGGTGATCGAACCGATGCTCACTGACCAGTGGTACGTGGCGATGGAGGGTCTGGCCAAACGCGGACTGGAAGTAGTGGCGAGCGGCGAGGTGAAATTCGTTCCGGACAACTGGAGCCACGTTTATAACCAGTGGCTGGAAAATATCCAGGACTGGTGCATCTCGCGCCAATTATGGTGGGGACACCGGATCCCGGCATGGTATGACGAAAGCGGCAATATCTACGTTGCCCACAGCCTGGAGGAAGCGCAACAGCAAGCCGGCGGGCACAAACTCATGCAAGACGAGGATGTGCTCGATACCTGGTTTTCTTCCGCATTGTGGCCATTCTCGACTCTGGGCTGGCCGGAAGAAACGCCGGAACTCAAGACTTTCCTACCGACTTCGGTGCTGGTCACGGGCTTCGACATCATCTTCTTCTGGGTGGCGCGCATGGTGATGATGTCGCTGCATTTCACCGGCAAGGTACCCTTCCGCGAAGTCTATGTGACCGGCCTGATCCGCGATTCGGAAGGACACAAGATGAGCAAGTCCAAAGGCAACGTGCTGGACCCGCTGGATCTCATCGACGGCATCGCGCTGCCGGATCTGATCGCCAAACGCACTACCGGATTGATGAATCCCGCACAAGCCGAGTCGATCGAAAAGATCACCCGCAAACATTTTCCCGAAGGCATTCCCGCATTCGGTACCGATGCACTGCGCTTCACTTTTGCCAGTCTCGCCTCGCATGGCCGCGACATCAAGTTCGATATGCAACGCTGTGAAGGCTACCGCAATTTCTGCAACAAGCTGTGGAATGCCACGCGCTACGTGCTGATGAATTGCGAGGGCAAGGATACGGCTCTGAATGCGGGTTTGGACAATGAACTGCCGCTGGCATTCTCCGCTGCCGACCAGTGGATCATCAGCCGCTTGCAGCAAGCAGAAAGTGCAGTGGCGCAGGCGTTTCACGATTACCGCTTTGATACCGCAGCACGCGAAATTTATGAATTCGTCTGGGACGAGTATTGCGACTGGTACCTGGAGCTTGCCAAGGTGCAGCTAACTGGCGGCAACGATGCCGTGCAGCGCGCCACTCGCCACACTCTGGTACGGGTACTGGAAACCACGCTGCGGCTGGCCCATCCCGTCATTCCGTTCATTACCGAAGAGTTGTGGCAGAGGATCGCGCCGCTGGCGGGCAAGCAAGGTGCGAGCATCATGCTCCAACCCTACCCCCAGGCCGATGCGGCGCGCATTGACGAAAATGCCAGCCAACGTATCGCCGCACTCAAGGAAATAATCAATGCCTGCCGTACCCTGCGTAGCGAAATGAACCTGTCGCCGGCGGCAAGAGTACCGCTGCTGGTGGCAGGAGACCAGCAGATACTGACTGATTTCTCTCCCTACCTGATGGCATTGGCCAAGTTATCCGGGGTGGAAATCATGCAGGACAAATTGCCCGATGCCGATGCGCCGGTAGCGATCGTTGGCGAATTCAGATTGATGCTGAAAATCGAGGTAGATGTAGCCGCTGAACGTGAGCGTCTGGCCAAGGAAATTGCCCGCATCGAAGGTGAAACCGCCAAGGCTGAAATCAAACTTGCCAATCCCAGTTTCGTCGAGCGCGCTCCGGCCAAGGTGGTGCAGCAGGAAAAAGAGCGCCTTGCCAATTTCGCCGCGACGCTGGAGAAGCTGCAGGAACAATTGCGGAAACTGAGTTGAGTAGTTTTTTTGGCTGTGGATTAATTCCAATTGAAAATTATTTGGTGAATTTAATCTGAACCTGGCCCCTTTACTTCGCGTTAACGAAAAAGCGCTTAATATTGCCGCCATAAGGAGATTGATTATGCGAACAGTTAAATTTACATCTTGGCAGGACGGCAAGTTCTTTATCGGTTTCCTGAATGAATACCCCGACTACCAAACTCAGGGGAAGCATAAGGAAGAGCTTGCCGAAAACCTGAAGGATTTGCTGAATGATCTGGAATCGGGGCATGTGCCATATGTCCGCAAGGTTGAAGAGCTGATAGTCGCGTAAATGAAAAGGCGTGCCTTGGTCAAGGCGCTTGAAGACATGGGATGCATCCTCGTCCGTCACGGTGGTCGGCATGACTGGTACACCAACCAGCAGACCAAACAATCCCAACCCGTTCCTCGTCACAACGAAATCAACGATAACCTTGCAAAATCCATAATCAAGAAACTAAGCTAGCGCCTGGCTATACAGCCGCTGAGCACTTATCCCCACGCGCGGTGACGTGCTACGAATCTAGACCTGACCCCACGCGCAGATTTCGGTTCTTCCAAGAGCGAGCTTGGCAACATCCGCGAGGATGAAGAGGCGCAGTTCAAGAAAATGGCCAAGTACGTCCTGTCCCTGCCGGACGCGCAGTTGAGTGAGTTGGTTGCAAACGGACAGTTTGAGGAGGTTGTAAAAAATGCCTAAAAAATATCGCAGTGATGCTTTCGCCGCCATCCATGAAACGATGGAGGCGCTGCACGATGTGGGTGCCGTCAACAAACAGACGATGCGCGAGTTTGATGAAACCTGCCTGACCCCCGTGCATACACTTAGCCCCAAGGAAATTAAGTCCCTGCGGATGCGTGAGCACATCTCCCAGCCGGTTTTTGCCCGTTACCTGAACGTCTCCAAGAACCTGGTTTCCGATTGGGAGCGCGGTGTCAAAAAACCCGGTGGGCCGGCCTTGCGGCTGTTGGCCTTGATTCAGAAAAAAGGACTTATGGCGATTGCCTAATAACCTCTTGCCAACAATTTAATCTAAACCCTTCTAATTCGCCATATCCTTGTTGAATTTTGTTAGACTGCGCAGCAGCAACTTCAGGAGATCGCATCATGTTAACGACCATAGAAGTAACGATTGATAAAACAGGACATTTGCACTGCGTTGAATCCGGGCAAACCATCAAGCCTGGACGCGCATTACTGACTTGGCTGGAACCTGATACCGCACACGAACCTGCCTTGATGGCCGAGGCTGCGCTGGCGCAAGACTGGCTCAATCCCGAGGAGGACGCAGCGTGGGCACATTTGCAGTCGGGCAAGTAGTTGTTCTGCCTTTCCCGTTTTCAGACCTCAGTCAAAAAAAACTGCGCCCAGCCTTATTGCTGGCAGAAGCAGGACGAGGTGACTGGATCGCCTGCCAGATAACCAGCAACCCCTATGCAGATGCCCACGCAATCACCCTGGCAGAAAGCGAATTTATCGAGGGCGGCTTACAGCGCGTAAGTTATCTGCGCCCCGGCAAATTATTCACCTGCCACGAATCTCTTCCTGTTAATACCGTTGGCCTGCTCAACAAGACTGCATTGCAACAGGCGCGAACAGCCGTTATTCAGCTGATTCAAGGCGGCCAGGTGTGAACCTAATCCGAACCTGGCCCCTTAATTCTGTTCTCCAACCCTACCCCCAAGCCGATGCGACGCGCATTGACGAAAATGCCAGCCAGCGTATCGCCGCACTCAAGGAAATAATCAATGCCTGCCGCACCCTGCGCAGCGAAATGAACCTGTCGCCGGCGGCAAGAGTCCCGCTGCTGGTGGCGGGAGACCAGCAGATGCTGACTGACTTCTCTTCCTATCTGGTGGCTCTGGCCAAGTTATCCGGGGTGGAAATCATGCAGGACAAATTGCCCGATGCCGAT
>JAYUYT010000120.1:0-9782 GCA_043752345.1 Nitrosospira sp. | reverse complement strand
TCATCGCGTCCGCCGCTTCAATCGCCGGCACTAAGCCGCGCGTTTCGATCATACCCAACGCCACTCCACTTACGTTTGCCATTTTCAGTACTCCTTCTAAGTTAAAAAACTTACTCACTTGCCGTCGCCGGCGTCCCATGCATCAATGATTCCACAGATGGTCAGGTCGGTCAGCATCGCCTTGTCGCCGGTGGCGATGCGGGCGGCCGTGCCGCCTACCGTAATCACCCACTTGCCTGGCGGTGCGCCGACCGGGTCGCATGCCACACTAAGCTTGCCTTTGGCATCGGCCAATACCCTGAGCGATGCATTTTTCAGCCCAGCTACACGCCGCGTTGCCACCATATCCGACACTACGCACATGATCTCCATGTCAGTCTTCCGACCAGTGGTCGATGATGCCGATGATGGTAAAGTCACTGGGGAAGTCCTTGCTGCCCGCAGCCTCGCGCGCAGCGGAAGAGCCCACGCAGATCACCCAGTCACCGGGGATGCACCCCACTGCGTCCACCGCAACTTGGCGCGCCCCTCCCGCTTTTTCCCTTACCACCAACAGCGGACGGTGCCCCAGGTCCTTGATCCGGTTGGTTGAAACCAGCGTTTTTTCCACCTGACAAATCTTCATCGCTTGCTCCTAAACCGCTTTATGTTGCACTCGCTTCAACCAACTCGATCGGGCTGCCAGGGCGCTTGTCCTGTACCGTCATACCGCACACCAGGAGCCCCTTTTGTGCCAGATCAGCGTAACGCGCCTCGATGGCTCCCTTGACGCGCAGGCAGCGCTCCACCGTGCGCTCGCGGTAGCCCGGCACGCGATTGTCGTAGCGAAAGTGGATCGCCACCGGCACCGGCAGACCGTGGCTGACATTGAGTTTTCTGAAAATTTTGATGCCCACGTCCATATCCGGCGCACCTTCCTCCACCGTGTGCAGGTGGGCGAAGTAGGCCAGGTTACGCAACTGGAATTCCTCGAAACCCTCGCCCACGCTGATGAAACGCTCGTTGTGGCCGATGTCCGGGTAGCGCCCCCCCCAGTTGCTGCATACGTATTCGATCTGCGACAGATTGTTGATCAGCAGCGTAGCAATCAGCCGGCGCATGCCTTCATGCGGCTCACCGTTACCGCCCCCCCAACCACCTTGGGCGCTGGCCGCTTGAATCGCCTGATAGACCTTGAGCCGGGCGGTATTCTCGTCGTCGTTGACGGCATGCCGATACAGCTCCAGGTTGTCCACCGTGCGATACAAACTCATTTCGCCGTCCGCATCGGGCACGTGCACTTTGATCGCATCGGTGTCGGTATCCACGCCGACCAACAACATGTCCACCGAGGCACCGCAGCAAAAACTATTCTCGATCGCTTGGCGGAACTCGCGCAGCCGCTCTAGTCCTTTCTCCGCCGCCCGAATCTCATTGCTGCCGTGGGCGGCACAACCTTCGTGCGCCGGATCGGAACTGCTGGTGTGGTACACCACCATTTTCAGGTAACGCGTACCCGCATCGGCGGTTACCGGGCGACCCTCGCGGTAGCGCATTAGCTCGGTCTCGATCCAGCGCTTGACGTTGGCATCGACGTCGAACATGGCGCCAGCATAGGCCTTACGGCTACGTATCGCGCCGTCGGGCAGGCGCAGGATATAGCGCACCAGACCCTTCAGGCGACCGTCCGAACACGGCGAGATGTCCACCGCGTGGTAGCCGCTGTCGAGGAAGAACGTCACCGCCTCGTCCGCGTTCTGCTGCGGATTGCTGGCGCGCGCCTGCTCTGCCATCAGGCGCAGTGTGCGCATTACACACTCGCCATACAGGGTGCGCATGTCCAGATCGGCCACCCAGGCATCCGCCAGAACCTGCGCGGGCAACTCGAAGCCGAGCTGTTCGCGGGCAATCGCCTGGGCGCGCTCTGTGAAATCGGCTTCGTGCTGCAAAGCGGCGATGCATTTTAGTGCCGGCACGATGGCGTCAAAGCGCCCTTTTACGGTCAATTCGTGCGCCAGCAGGCGCTGGTTCTCAGACTCGTTGGTGAGCGGATGGCGGCACGGCCGTCCCGGGTCTGTCGAGCAGGCCGGATTGGGCACCATGTCAGGGTTGAGCGCGAAGCCTTGCGGTGCGAATACCGGCTGCCGGAGGCGCGCTTGCAGCGCGCCGGCAGGCGTGCCCAAGCCGTAAGGCGGGCGGCTTGCTCCAGGCTGCGGGCTGATGTGACGCCCAGGGCGGTTTCTCGTATTCATCGCGATCTCTGATCCGTTTGTGGTTGCCTGGTCATTGCCTGTTTCACATCAACCGCGTGCGCCGCCGGAGTAGGTAATGGCGGAGCCTTTGGCATCGCTGCCGCTGCTGCCGGTAATCCGGCTCATGGGCAGTTCCGGACGCTCGCGGTCTTTCAACTGCGAAGCCCCCATCACCGCACCGCGCTGGTCGCCACGTAAAGTGGGGTTGCGTCGCGTGGAGGGGCCTTCCGTGCCGGTCACACTCTCATTGCGCCGCCATGCCGCGCCGGTAATCGAAAAACCACCTTCACGGCCGTCGCCAGTCAAGCGGCTGCGTACTTCCTCAACCGCCTGGGCTTGCGCCATGACCACCGGCACTGCGCTGGCAGCTTCATCCCGATAGCGGAACTCGGGAGTGCCGGACACCAGGCCGACGGCCAGGTTGACCGGGCCGGTGATGCGCCCGATTGCACCGTAGGCGGTGCCGGTGATGCGATTCAGGCTGCTGTCCTGGGCGCTGCGTGCGGGCGTGGCGATGCTTAAATTGCCTTGCGCCCTTTGTGCCTGCGGTGCAGGTGCAACCTCGCGCGGTGTATTTGCAGGGCCACGCGTGAGCGGGTGTGGACTGGCCTGTGCCACGTCTCCGCGCTGGTGTACCAGCCGGTCGGTATCCGAGTAAGGGGTGCCACTCAGAATCTGGCGTTCACCGCGGGTGGCGCCGGTCACTTTGCTGTCCGGCCCCGGATGGACACCAGTCATCGCCGCACCGGCCGCGCCGTTTCGGCGCGCCATCAGGGTCCGCTCGGCGGCCTGGCGATCCGACTCGCAAAATGCCGCGTACTGATCCGGACCGACGTATTCCGTGCCCGAGACAGACTGGCAGCCGCCAGATTCATCCCCGGTGACCTTGGGACTGCGCTCCACCGACGTGCCGGATACCGGCTGCTCGTGCCAGGTATGCATCACGCCGACTTTTTCCGGTGCAAGAACGGGTTTGCGGTTGCAGGCTTGGTACTGAGCCAGTCCGGCAGATTCGGTGCCAGTCACGCTGGCGCACGCACCACGCTCGGCGCCCGTCACGCGCGCATCGGGGGTGATTTCCGTACCTGTCAAAGGGCGCTCGCGCAGGGTGCTCATCACGCTCACTTTATGCGGCACACCACTGCCGTTGCGGCACAGGCTGGCGGACTGTCCCGGCTGGTAATATTGGCTGCCGGTGAGCTTGAGGCAGGAGCCGGGCTCATCCCCGGTCACCTTCTTGGCGCTGCGCCCGACTTCAGTGCCGCTCACGCTCTGGCCGGCTTGGGTAGCGGTCACGCCGACCTTGGCAGGCGCAGGCATCGGCTTATTTCCGCAGAATGATTCAAATTTTTCAGCGCTCAGATATTCGATGCCGGTCACCGTCTTACAGGCACCGTGTTCATCTCCAGTCACCTTCACACTGCGTCCGACCTCTGTACCGCTGATGCGCTGACCCCGGCTGGTGCTGCCAACGCTGACCTTGGCCGGTGCCGGCTCCGGGGTGGTTGCGCACAACTCGCCGTACTGCTCGGCACCGATGTATTCAGTGCCGGTGATGGCGCGGCAACTACCGGCCTCGATGCCCGTCACCTTGCTGCTACGCTCTACTTGGGTGCCGGTAATTAAGTTGCCACGCAGAGTGCTGCCCTCTTCCACTTTGGCCGGTGCGGCGGATGTTGTCCGTACCCGTCCAGTGGGGCGGCAAGCTGGATTATCGCCGCGACCGTACTGACAGAGTTCTTCGCGCCGGGCTTGGGCCGCCGCACGGCCGCTCAAGCCATTTCCTGCATTGGCTTTAATCCCGTTGCGGCGAACTGAGTCACTTTTTCCGCTCTGTCCCATCGCCGATTTACCTTGGCTGGAGAGATTCCGCCGCCGCTCTTGGCACAATTGACGCACGCTGGAAGCGCTCGCCCCTAAGGTGGTCGGCTCCGCTTCTACCAAGGCGCAGACTGCTTCCAGCGTTTGCCGCTCGGTGGCATGCGTACAACCGTAGTCGCCCGCGCTACGGTTATCGTCATTAGATGGGCTAGGTGGCGCGGCCGACTCCACGCGCACCGGCGCGACGGCGGATGCTACTGCCTTACGCACCTGCCCTAAACCTGCCTTGCCGCCCTGCGACATCGCCTGACGGCGAGCACGCGAGAGCATGCGCCCATTCGCGCCATTGGGCGCGGAACCCTTATTTTCCACCTTAGCGTCGCTCATGTTTTTATCCTTCCAATTTTAATCGGCCCTTGGGCGGCCTGTGCCGGCTCGCCCAAAATCGGATTACTGCCCGCGGAACACCACAAAGGAGCTGCCCTGGCTCTGCGAGTAGTTGTCATACCCGATCAGGCGCACGTGGTGGCTGGGGTGAGCGCGGTGGCACGCCTCCAGTTCAGTGATAATGGTGTCCACCGACTGCTCGCCGAACATGGGCAGCTTCCACATGTACCAGTAGTAGTCGAAGGCGCGATCAGGCTCCACGTGTTCGATGCCAGGGTTCCAGCCCTGACTCACGATGTAGGCAATCTGACGGCGCATTTTGTCCGGCGTCATGGCCGGCAAATATGAGAAAGTTTCGTACTTGATTGTCGAGTTGTAATCTTGAATGTCAGCCATTTTCTTTTCCTTTTTTCTACGGCGGTGCAGGCTTCTAACCTCACACCACCACTGTTTTCGGTTGCGCCTGAATGGATATCAGGCTCGGATTAGCGGTTCACCACGTCCAGTTTGTCGACGGTATCGAACTCAAATTTGATCTCTTTCCATGTTTCCATGGCGATCTTCAGTTCAGGACTATGAGCGGCGGCTTTAACCAGGATATCTTTGCCCTCGCGCTCCAGCTCGCGCCCTTCGTTGCGCGCTTCGACACAGGCTTCCAGTGCGACGCGATTGGCGCAGGCGCCGGCGGCATTACCCCACGGGTGCCCCAGCGTACCGCCACCGAATTGCAGGCACGCATCATCGCCGAAAATGGCAACCAGCGCGGGCATGTGCCACACATGAATGCCGCCGGAGGCAACCGGGAACACGCCAGGCATAGAACCCCAGTCCTGGTCGAAGAAGATGCCACGGCTGCGGTCTTCTGGAATGAAGGACTCACGCATCAAGTCCACCCAGCCCAGCGTCGCC
Organism: Nitrosospira sp.; assembly: GCA_043752345.1. Taxonomy (GTDB): domain Bacteria; phylum Pseudomonadota; class Gammaproteobacteria; order Burkholderiales; family Nitrosomonadaceae; genus VFJL01. The sequence goes on along the minus strand of JAYUYT010000120.1, from coordinate 4,434 downwards.
CCACGATCGCCCTCCAGTTTTCCGACCACGGTACCAGAGTGCAGGTGATCGCCCCCCGACAAACGCAGTACTTTGGTCAACACGCGGAAGTGAATGCCGTGGTGCGGATTGCGGTCGAGCACGGCGTGCATGGCACGGTGAATGTGCAACAGCATGCCATTGTTGCGGCACCAGTTAGCCAGACCCGTGTTAGCAGTCAAACCACCGGTCAAGTAGTCGTGCATGATGATCGGCGCGCCCAATTCCTTGGCGAACTCGGCACGTTTGTACATTTCTTCCGGGGTTGGTGCAGTCACGTTCAGGTAATGACCCTTACGCTCGCCGGTTTCACGCTCGGCCTTTTGGCAAGCGTCCACCACGAATTCGAAACGATCACGCCAACGCATGAACGGTTGGCTGTTGACGTTTTCGTCGTCCTTGGTCAAATCCAGGCCACCGCGCAGGCATTCGTACACAGCACGGCCATAGTTCTTGGCAGACAGTCCCAGCTTGGGTTTGATGGTGCAACCCAGCAGCGCGCGGCCATATTTGTTGAAGCGATCGCGTTCAACCTGAATGCCGGCAGGAGGACCGCCACAAGTCTTCACGTAAGCGATGGGGAAGCGCACATCTTCCAGACGCAAGGCGCGCAGGGCTTTGAAGCCGAACACATTACCGACCAGCGAAGTCAGCACGTTAACCACGGAACCTTCTTCGAACAGGTCGATCGGGTAAGCCACGAAAGCGTAGAAGCAGGTGTCATCGCCAGGCACGTCCTCAATCCTATAGGCGCGGCCTTTGTAGTAGTCCAGATCGGTCAACAGATCGGTCCATACTGTGGTCCAGGTACCGGTGGAAGATTCAGCAGCTACTGCAGCAGCCACTTCTTCACGGGGCACACCCGCTTGCGGGGTGATCTTGAAACAAGCCAGGAGATCGGTATCCAGCGGAGTGTATTCCGGCATCCAGTAGGTTTGCCGGTACTCTTTCACACCGGCGTTATATGTTTTTGCTGCCATAGCGTTTCCTCCAGTTAAATCCCGCTGATTCCCCACAGAGGGAGAAATTAGGAGATAGTGTTACGAACATAACCATTTGCAAATTCCATTTGTCACTATATAGGCAATAAATCATAAGAACAAATTAATAATTATAATAATAATGATAAGGCTATACTTATCATTATCTATGCTACCGTATCCAAGCTATGCCGCATGTTACTTTAAGACAATTAAAAGTATTCGAATCGGTTGCCCGTAACCTGAGCTTCTCGCGTGCTGCCGAGGAGCTCTATCTGACCCAGCCGGCGGTCTCGATGCAAATCAAGCAGTTGGAAGACAACATTGGCCTGCCGCTGTTCGAGCAAATGGGCAAGAAAATCTATCTGACCGACGCTGGCCGCGAACTCTATCATTATAGCCGGGCTATCTCCCAGCAACTGGCTGATATGGAACTGGCGCTGGACGAGTTGAAAGGACTGGAACGTGGCAAGCTCAATATTTCAGTAGTGAGCACCGCCAATTACTTTGCCCCGCACCTGCTCGCCAAATTTTGTCAGCGCTACAGTGGCGTTACCGTGAGTCTTAACGTTTCCAACCGCGAAACCGTACTCAAGCAACTGGCCGACAATGTGACCGACCTCGCCATCATGGGGCAGCCGCCGGACGGCTTGGACATCGCCACGGTATCATTCATGGAAAACCCGCTGGTAGTCATTGCTCCACCGAATCATCCACTGTGCAAGCTGCGTAAGATTCCGGTAAAAAGACTGGAGCAGGAAATCTTCCTGGTGCGTGAACCCGGTTCTGGTACCCGCAGTGCGATGGAGCGTTTTTTCGCGACGCACCACATCAGTATTAACCGCGGCATGGAAACGGACACCAATGAGGCGATCAAGCAGGCGGTGCAGGCAGGCATGGGATTAGGCATTATGTCGCTGCACACGGCCGAACTGGAATTGGAAACGAAACGGCTCAAGGTGCTGGACGTGCAGGATTTTCCCATCATGCGCCACTGGCATGTGGTGCATCGGAAAAACAAGCGCCTTTCAAGCGTGGCGCAGGCGTTCCGGGAATTCCTGCTGAAAGAGGCCCCCGGGTTGATGCCGGGGGCGAAGAAGTGAGGGGCGGCAGAAGTATTCAGCACCTGCTTGGCGTTACCTACCGGAGCCTCTGACGGCCTCGATTGCGGCCGCATTAGCCGCCTCGCAGGCTATCCTCGCGTAGGGATTCAATCCACTGCAATCTGTTGTGACGACGGGCGGCGGTAGTGGCACATTTTTGAGCGCTTCCTGTGCGCTTGCGTTGCTTGCCTCACAGGCTATCTTCGCGTAGGGATCCAATTCGCTGCAGTCCACCCCCGTGATAGGCCGGGACTGAGATCCCTGAGATGATCCGGAACTGCTCGTGGGAGTGGCGGCGCTTTCTCCACCAGTGTTGTCTCGATTGCGTACAAACTGCTGTTTCGCTCCGGCGGAAACAAACAAAGGCGGGCCGTAGACATCGCTGTCATCCGGATCAAACGTAACCCACGGGGTCAGCACTTCGCGGCTGCCGCGTTTCTCGTACTTGAAAACCCGGTCAGCTTGTCCTTCATAGATGTACCGCACTCTCCACGCTGTGCGGGTTGCCGCGCTGGCGTAATTCATGCAACGGCCGTGGATAGAGGCATCTTTTGTCGCGCTGCCAGCTTCGTCACAACGAAAACTTGTCCCCGCTGCAATTTTCACATCCGCTGGCAGATAGGGAACGACATGCTTGTTATCGGCCAGCAGAGTACCCAGCTCTTCAGCAGAAACACTGTGCACCTGTGCAATGGTGAGCGAGGATGCCAACAACATACCGGTTAGCAAAGAATTTTTCATTTAAGGAACCTCTGTTAGTTGTATTAGTGCTTACCGTGCTCGCCATGTTTGCCATGACCGTGGGCATTGTCACGCCCGTGTTTGCCATGCGCACCGGCTGCTTCATCGGCTCGATCCAGCCCGCGTTTTTTCTCCCCGCCATCCCCTCTGCGTTCTTTACGCGACTCGTCCTTGCGCTCCCTTTTCTGCCCCTCTCTGTAATCTTCCTTATCTTTTCTTTCCCGTTCCGTTTTTGGTGCAGAAGCTGGTGTCGTTGCTTGCGGGGCTGGTGCCGACGTTTGCGCCAGAGCGCAGGTGGAGGCCAGGAATATGACTCCTGTCACAAATGCTGAAATTGTCTTGTTCATTACTATCCTCTTTTAGTTATGTGCGGCTCATATGTGGCAAAGCAGAGATCCCCGTTCTTTTTGCTTAGGCAAGTCCCGAAAAAGATGAAAATCTCATTCTTCACGACCCGCTAACTCTATCTTTAACAGAATGATAGGTCAATGCGACGGCAGACCGATGCAGGGGGTAAGCAGGCTGTCCGGGTTTATTTCTTTTTGCCGAGGGCGATGCGGAATTCCTCCAGCTTGGTTTGATAGTCTGTGGCATCACCGTAATCCAGAAACTGGGCATAACGTGCATGGGTGCCGAGTATCTTGCGCGCGTGTTTGATCGGACAGAAGTATTGCTCGGTTCGCGCGAGGATCTCGCGTATATAAGCAACCAGCCCGGTTCCATAGGCACAGTAGGTGCAGTGGAATCTCTCGATCCAGTTGAGGTAGCCGAGATGCTGCCGGTCAAACACGATATAGTCGGTACGCTTAACTTTCACAATTTTGTAAATCGGGAAACAGACCGCCTGGTAGAAGCTCACACACAGATCGAGAATAAGCAGCGGAACGATCATGAGGTAGATGATCGGCCCGGTGATGAGGTTCTGCGGACGGTTGGTCACCAGCCAGCGGAAAAATCCCTTCTTGAGCCGCAGGTGTGCCTGCCGGATGGAGCCTTCGAATTCGATGCGCTTGCCCTTGATCTGGAAGAACATGCTGGTCTGCTGCTCCTGCAGTGCTGTCTGCAGATCATTTTCGAGAGCCGTTATCTGGCTGAGTAAAGCGCGGATGCGGTCGTTCATGAGACTCCAATGCCGGTAATCCGGGCTGGTTAATGTTGATGAGTGGTTGACACTCGCTGATCGGCGCGCTCTGGCGTACCAGCGACAAGCAGTAAAGATTTGAGGTTCCTTATACCATTTCACTGGCACTTTGCGCTTTCAATTAACACGGTGCCTCTACTGCCGTGCCGATGAGCGTCTGCATTGAGGAAGATTAGCCGTTCGCTCAGTGCCAGAAGACGACCTTCAGGAGTATGTATATGCCAACATACTTGGTATCGGTACTGCAACCGCAGTGTCCATCGATGATGCGTTAGTTGGTATAAAAGGTTACTCTCTTAAACTCGATGCATTATTGTCTTGACTGAGGTCCCTTCTGCAACATGGTTGGTAGCTAAGGAAGCGCTGATTTATTCATAAAAGTTGCCAACCATTTGGCTGCTTTATGCGTTATGGCATAAGGTAATTCAAGGGAGCGTCAGCATGGGAAAGC
>JAYUYT010000119.1:0-9825 GCA_043752345.1 Nitrosospira sp. | reverse complement strand
GCAGTGACATCCACCTGCAGCAATACCACGTCTTTCAACCGCGACTGCACTCTGGTATCGGTAAATGTGAAACGCTCCATTTCCTTGCACGAAATACACCAGTCGGCATAGAAATCCACCATCACATATTTGTCCCGCGACTGCAGAATGTGCTGATCAAGTTCGGCTATCGACTTTACTCGTTGAAATGGCAAATGCTCCGCCTCGCCGACATTCACCTTGCCCGTCCCTAGCGCACCGGCGCTGGAGATATTTAGTTTTGCGAGAGGCTGCAGAATGTCACGCCCGCCCGACAGAACCCCTATCAGCATGGCTACGCCGGTCAACAGCGCGATCAGTCCCAGTCCTTTCAGGAATTTGCGCAAACCGGAAGCTGCTGGCGGCAATGGGTCAACGGCATGCAGATAAATGGCGGAGACAATCAGCAGCACCGCCCACAGCAACATATGCACTACCGCCGGGATCACCGGCGATATCAGCCAGATCGCCACCCCCAGCAGCAGCACGCCAAAGAAACGCTTAACCGATTCCATCCAGGAACCTGCTTTGGGTAGCAGCGCTCCAGCGGACGCGCCCAGCAGCAGCAGCGGCACGCCCATACCCAGAGCCATGACAAACAGCGCTGAACCGCCCAGCACCACATCCCGTGTCTGGCTGATGTACAGCAATGCCCCGGCCAGCGGCGCGGCGACACAGGGTCCGACTATCAGTGCGGACAGCGCGCCCATGCCGAATACACTGGTCAAATGTCCGCCTTTTAGGTGCCCGGCCTCTTCGGAAAGCTTGCTCTGGAGAAAACTCGGCAATTGCAACTCATAGAAGCCGAACATGGAAAAAGCCAGCACGATGAATACCAGCGCAAATGTTCCCAGCACCCAGGCATTTTGCAGGGTTGCAGACAGCATTGCACCGGAAAGCCCAGCCGCCACGCCGGCAACGGCGTAAGTGAGCGCCATCCCCATGACATAGGCCAGCGCCAGAATGAAGCCGTGAGTCTTGGTGATGTGCTGCCCCCTGTTCGCGATGATCCCCGACAGGATGGGAAACATCGGGAACACACAGGGAGTGAATGAAAGCAGCAGACCGATGCCAAAGAAACCGGTCAGAATCAGCCAGAAACTGCCGCTCTCGAACATCTGCTCGATTCTGTTCGATTCCGTCTCAATCGCGGGAGACCTGGCTGGGGACTGGAACAACTCCGCAGCAGCGTCCGGTCTGGCAGCAGTCGCATCGTTGCTGACCGCCTCGGCTACTGCCCCGACCACGGCGCGTGCCGCCGGCAGTGTCAGTTCGATTACCTTGCTGATGGGAGCGTAGCAAACACCGATCGGTTCGTTGCAGCCTTGATAAGTAGCGGCAAGAGTCAACTGGTTCGTTGCCGACGCTGCGCGCTTCAGAGAAATTATCGCCTGGAATGGTTTGTGAAAAACCTCGACTTGGCCGAAGGTCAGATCGCTTTTCATCTCCCCTTGCGGCAGCGAGATTCTTTCTATGAAGGTTTCGCTGTCTTGCGGCTTGAATGCTATTTTGTCACGATAAAGGTAATAATTTTTTGCCGGCGCAAACTCCGCTATCAACGTATTCGCGTCACGCACCCTGACTGTAAGCTTGAAAGCCTGGTCTGGCGGCAACAGTTCTTCTTCGTTCTGACTGAGATTTGCACCGAGTTGCTGCAGTCCGGACAGCAGGTTGAAAGATTTTTTCTCTTCAGCGAAGGCATTGATGCTGACGACACAAAGCAGCAGTAATAAATAACGGGGCAAGCGCATAGGTAACGCGATTCTGTTCATGTTTTATCCGGAAGTGTCAATGTTTCGGCAGCGATCCATTGCACATAAGCAGGCAAGCCATTATTTATTGGGACAGCAATAATTTCCGGGAGTTCGTAAGGATGCACCGCCTTTATCGCCTGCTCAATCCGGGGATAATGCTGTGCCAGAGTCTTGATGAATATCGGCACCTCTCTGGCATTCTCGATCTTTTCCTGCCAGCGATAGACAGAAGTGCAGTCAGCCAGTACGTTGACACACGCAGCCAGCCGTTCATCGACCAGTTTCTGTGCAAGCGCCAAAGCGCTTGTTCTGTCTGGAAAATTGGTAATGACGAGTATGAGTTCCATCGGACAGACTATCGGTAGACCGGCAGGCAGGATTTTACCCGCTTTCCGGGCTAATTGCTGCGCCCGCGGCAATGCCAGCGACCACGGTTGAATAACGCAAATTTACATGCAGTTCCTGTTTCATGCGCGCGTTTGTCAGACGCCGCGATTCTCGCATGAACGACAGCATGCCGGGGGATATGCGTCCGTCAACCTCGGCACGGGCAATGCGTGGCGGGCGTGGCAGGCCGAACCGGTCTGCCACCAGATCGAAATATTCACCCATTTTCAGATGTGAATCGTCGCAGACGTGATAAACCCTCCCCGGTTTTGCATGGCGCAATGCGGCAACAACACAGCCGGCAAGATCATCAGCATGAATGTGGTTGGTGTAGCTATCCTCTTCCGGCAACAGCGCCGGTACACCTTCCCGCAAACGAGCCAATGGCAAGCGGTCGATGGCATAGATTCCTGGTACACGCAGGATCGAAATGTTCACACGGTTGCGTTGCCCCCACTCTCGTACCTGCCTCTCTGCATCGACCCGGCGCATGGCCCGCTCAGTTTGCGGGTTGAGCGGATGTGTTTCATTTATCAATGCGCCGCTGCAATCGCCGTACACCCCGCTGGTACTGATGTAGACCAGCTGTTGTGGTAACATTCGTCCTATTGTTTTCGAGCGCTTTGTCAGTGCCGCCAGAAGATTGGCCGTACGCGTATCGTGCCTGCCATGATCCGGTGGTGGCGCCAGATGCAACACTGCGTGCGCCATGCCCGCGAGCTTGGCTAGACTCCTGGAGTTGTCGAGATCTCCAGATACCGGAGTAATCCCGTGCAAGCGCAACTGACGACAGCTCTCCGCTCTGCGGCACAGCCCCAGCAACCGATAGTGTGACAGCAGCAGCGGTGCTGCACGCAAGGCAATGTCGCCGCAACCAATGATTAAAAGTGTTCGTTTCATCCCGATCTATTTTATTGACCGCCAGTTATTTTTGTTGCAGCGTTTATAAGCCGATGTCGTATCGAATCACCATCCAGCCCAGCGGCCACGTTTTCGCTGCAGAATCCGGTGAAACCGTGCTGCAAGCCGCATTGCGCCAAGGCTTTCCGCTGCCATACGGCTGCCGCAACGGCGCCTGCGGTAGCTGCAAAGGCAAAATCATACAGGGAACGGTTGATTTCGGCAGGCATAATGCAGATACGCTGACTGATGCGGAAAAGCAGGCAGGCATGGCTTTGTTCTGCTGCGCTTTGCCGTTGTCGGAACTGGTGATCGAGTCCCGCGAAATCGGGGCGATCAAGGATATTGCCGTCAGAACCATGCCGTGCCGCGTACACCGGCTGGAACGGGCCGCACCCGATGTAATGATCATTTCCCTGAAACTTCCGACCAACGAACGGCTACAGTTTCTTGCCGGTCAATATATCGACATTCTGATGAAAGACGGCAAACGCCGCAGTTTCTCATTGGCCAATGCACCACATGACGACGAATTGCTGCAACTGCACGTACGCAATTATCCCGGTGGCACCTTTTCCGAGCACGTGTTCACTTCCATGAAGGAGAAGGAGATTTTGCGCTTTGAAGGACCGCTCGGGACTTTCTTTCTGCGGGAAGACTCGGACAAACCGATTATATTTGTTGCCAGCGGCACCGGTTTCGCACCGATTAAAAGTATGCTCGAGCATATTTTCCACAGCGACAATATGCACGGTAGCGAGCGACAAATTGTGCTCTATTGGGGTACACGTACCAAAGCCGATCTCTATCTGGCAGAACTGGCGGGGAGCTGGCAACAGGCACACGACAATTTTACTTTCATCCCGGTACTGTCGGAATCGCTGCCGACAGATGACTGGCATGGCAGAAGCGGTCTGGTGCATCAGGCGGTATTGCAGGATTTCGACAGTCTCGCCGGATATCAGGTGTATGCCTGCGGTGCGCCGGTAATGGTGGAAGCAGCCCACAGGGATTTTATCCAGTTACACGGCCTGCCGGAAGACGAATTCTTCTCTGACATGTTTACCGTTTCGCCGAGTGAGCCGATATCGTAAATATCAGCCTGTGTTTCCATTCACACATTTCTCCTGCAACGATTCTGCATCAGGAATGAAATTCCGAAATTTACATCGCTTTTTTTAATTATTCCATCCTGGACGCTTCCAGGTGTTTCAATACCAGTTCCTGTCCCTTGTTGTAATGCTCTTTTGCCAACTCAGGCTTGCTGATTTTCTCGTCCAACTGTGCCAGCGTGAAGTAGGCCTGATGACCAGGCTCCAGCGACAGGCTCGCTTCCAGATAATTTTGCGCTTTCCCCCATAACCCGCAATGAAAACAGAGCTTGCCCAGGGCGAGCAGCAGACCGGCATCGTTGGCATGGGATTCGAGCCACGCTTCGGCGCACTTGATCTGCCCGATCGCATCTTCACCCAAACATTCCGCATAAAGGCCGACAAGTTCTGAGTCCCATTGCCAATCCAAGCTTTGTTCGATGATCTGGTGCGCAATCACGCACTCGCCCAGTGCCATGTACACATGGGCGGCAGCGGCGGCCAATTTACTGTCTTTTCTCTCCGCCGCAGGAATAGCCTGCCAGTAATCCTTTAACAGCTGCGGGTTCGCTGCCTTGCTTTTGAGATTTTCCAGATGGGCGTTACGCCGCAATTGTACGACCAGAGTCTTGTCGAAAGCATTGCGTTGCTCCAGTTGGCCAACCAGATCCAGTACTGCATCCCATTTTTTCAACTGCTGCTGTGCTTTCAATTCCAGTCGTAGCGCCGCAGTGTGCTGACGCACCCCCCCAGATCGCAGGTTCTGCAATACTTGTAGCGCTTCTTTAGGACGATGTTCCTCCAGCAGCAGCTCGGCTTGGGTGACAAGCCGTAACGCAATCTCTTCTGGTGCGCTATTTTCTGCGGCAGCAATAAACCCATCGCGCCGGGAATATTCCCTCAATTCGTGCGCGGAACGAGCTGCGATAATCGCATTAAGCGCAGCGACCGTGGGAGATTCTTTCAACTCCAGTGCGGCAGCAGCAGATTTCTCGGCTTTGGCATAACGCCCTTCGAAGAATGCCTTGAGCCCATCCAGCATCGCTGCATGCGCTTTCTCGTGGCGGCGCTGCAGGCGAGACTCGCGTATCTCCGTCGGCAGCCGCAGGGTAATACCGATTAATCGCACCACAAAATAACCGACTAAAAATACCGCCAACAGGATGGCCAGCAGCAGGTTGAGTGAAAGTTCGATGCGATAAGGCTGTACTACCAACAACACGTAGCCGCTGTTGTATTTGGCTGCGAGCGCCACCGCCGCCGCCGCAATGCACAACGCCAGCAGCCAAAACACCAGTTTCATCTGTTTCCCCGCTCGCGTGCCAGACGGTAATTGCGCACCGCGTCGAGACTGGCTGAGACGTCAGGTAATTCTATGCCGATCTCGCTATCATGCAACTGGCGTAATGTCTCCAGCATACTGATGGCAGGTTTCGATTTGACATCGTAATAGCGGTTGATCCAGTCCAGACAGGCTTTGACATCTGCCTTGAAGCTGACATCATCGCGCACCAACAGGGCATGCCGCGCTGACAGAAGCCGCAGCTTGAGATTCTCGCGCAGAAAATATGACTGTGATGGTGATAGCAACGGCAAATCTGGCTTATTCATATTCTGGATGCGCACCAGTTGCTTCATGTCTCCCCAAGCCTCACGTGCGAATTTGAGCCAGACGCTTTCTCCTGCCGGTGTCGGCCCTAGAGTGGGGCTGGTTTGCGGTGGACGGATTTCCATCGCCAGCGGCAGCTTTTCTACTGCGGCGGCAAGATTGTCGAGGCGCAGGCTGATTCCCACCGTATCAACATAGCGCGCAGCTTTCAGCAGGTCTATATCCTTCAACATGATTTTACGTAGTGGTGACAACTGCGGACGATCAATGCGTTGCAACCGGGCATCGGCTTCCTGCATCGCGATTAGCGCGGCTTTCACGTTGCCTGCCAGTTGCAGCTGTTGACTGGCAATGAGCAGTAGCTGCTCCACTTCTTCCAGCGTCACTTCATCACGATTGCGCGCCACCTCCTGGTAAAGCGCTTCCAGCGCCACTTGCTGACTCTGTGATTCGGCTAGTTTGGCTTCGAGCAGACTGAGCTTGGTTTCTATCTGACGACCCGCCTCACGCGCTTCTCTCGCAAGATTGCGCGATTCCTTGCCAGAAGCATCCGCCTCGGCCAGGCGTTTTGCCAACTCCTGTTGCAAACCTGTGATCTGGCTGCGGCTGTCGTACCACTGCCATGCCGCCACGATAGCAAAGACAATGACCACGACAACAACCATCAGTGGATTGATGCGGCTACGCAGGTCTTGTGGTTTATCGGTAACGTCGGATTGAATTTCTGCGTTCATGGCTTCTGTGGAGAGTAAACCTTGGCTCCTGCTCCCGGATCAAAATAACCTGACAAACCTTGCAGCAGACCCTCGTCGCCAGCTGCGGTGAGAATCACATTAACGAACCCGAGTTTTTCCGCGATACGGGTTATGCGCTCATGCGGCACGAATAATGGAGTTTTTCTGAGCCAGGACTGACCGGCATCACCCACCATGGCAAACAAATTACGCAGACCTTCGCTGCTGGTCACGACAACGGCATGGAGCGCGTTACCTGCCCAGGCTTGCAGCAGCGGTGCGATATCAGTGTCGGGCCTGACGCGGCTGTAACATTCCGCATATTCGACTGTAGCACCGCGTTGCACCAGCGTATCCCCCAGCAACTCGCGGCCACCGTCACCGCGAAAGATCACTACATGTTTGCCCTTAACCTGCTGTAATTCTGCTATGTCGAGTAGTGCTTCACTGTCAAACCGCATGGTCGGCACAATCACTTCGCTGATACCAAACTGTTTCAACTCCTTGGCGCTGCTCTGGCCGACGACGGCGATTCTCAGGCCTGGTGGCAACATCCGTTGTGCGAGTATCAGATTCATCGCCTTGTTGACCGCATTGGGGCTGATGAAAATCGCCAGATCGAACTCATCCAGCCGCGCGATCAAATCCAGTAACGGGCGTGGATCCTTTACCTCGCGAATCTCCAGTACTGGAAACAACACCGGATTGCCGCCTGCTGCGCAAATCCCGGCGACAAGATTGCCCGCCTGATGCGCTGGCCGCGTGACCAAGATATTTATCCCGGTCAACGGCTTAGTCACGGATAGCTCACGGCTTCAGTCATGTTCATGCCAATGCCGCCAGAATTTCTTCCGCACCCTGTGCCTTCAAATTCAGTGCTAACTGCGCCCCCATGATCGCGCCCGATTCGGGCTTGCCGCTCAATTCAGCGCTGATCATGCGCGTTCCATCAGGACTGGCGACAAACCCGCGCAGCCGTAGCATGCCATTGGCAATCTCCGCAAACCCGCCCAAAGGCACCTGACAACTGCCGCCCAGCGCACGGCTCATGGCGCGTTCGGCCTCCACACACAGAGCGGTTTGCAAGTGATGCAACGGCTGCATGAGTTTTATCAGTTCGGGCCGGTCAGTGCGGCATTCAATTCCAAGCGCCCCCTGTCCCACTGCCGGCAGACTCAACTCGGCGCTCAACAGTGCGGTAATGCGCCCAGCCAATCCCAGCCGCTTCAGTCCAGCCGCCGCCAGAATGATCGCTGCATACTGCCCTTCATCCAGCTTGCGCAGTCGGGTCTGCACGTTGCCGCGCAGCGGCTGCACTTGCAAATGCGGAAAGTGCACATGCAACTGGCTTTCGCGCCGCAGACTGGAAGTCCCCACCACACTGCCGGGTGGGAGCACGTCGAGACTGGCGTAGCGACTGGAAATAAAAGCATCGCGTGGGTCTTCACGTTCGCCGATGGCAGCCAGCGTAAACCCCGGTGGCATATGCATCGGCACGTCCTTCATCGAATGCACCGCGATATCCGCGCGCCCCTCCTCTAGCGCCTGCTCCAGCTCCTTGATAAACAATCCCTTGCCGCCAATCTTGGAGAGTGAAGTGTCGAGTATCTGGTCGCCGCGCGTCGTCATGCCAAGTATGCTGATTTCGGTTTGCGGGTATAATTCCACCAGCCGCTGCTGGATGAAGTTTGCCTGCCACATTGCCAGAGCACTTTCCCGTGTGGCGATAACGATTTTTGTGGGCATGATGGATGAATTGGGCATTTATATCACGATGAAAAAGTTACGCGATTTGCGCTTGCCGTTTATTTTAGCACGGCCGGTGTCGGCCTGGCTCGAAGCACAGCGGGGATTCGTTCGTATCTGCACTACGCAAGGGATGGCGTAATGAGTTCCCTCACTCCCAGAACCAACCGTTCCGACAAAAATTACATTGATGGTAAGGATTTGCCGCTACGTGAGGACATCCGTCTGTTGGGGCGTATGTTGGGCGATACCTTGCGCCAACAGGAAGGTGAGCCTACTTTTACTTTGATCGAAAACATTCGCCAGACTGCGATTCGTTTTCGGCGCGAGCAGGACCCCAAGGCACGGCAAGAGCTGGATACGATACTCAACCAGTTGAGCAACAAGGCCACTGTCGCAGTGGTGCGCGCATTCAGTTATTTCTCGCAGCTTTCCAACATTGCCGAGGACTTGCACCATAATCGCCGCCGCCGCGCCCATCTCTGCGCCGGATCATCACCTCAGGCTGGCAGCGTAGCGCTGGCACTGGACCGGGTTCTGGCCAGTGGCGCAGACGGGGCCGCTCTGGCCCAGTTTTTCGCCAAGGCAGTGGTGTCGCCGGTATTGACTGCCCATCCCACCGAAGTGCAACGTAAAAGCATACTCGATTGGCAACTGACCATCGCGCACTTGATGAATGCACGTGACCGCATGCAGCTCACGCCCGATGAGCTGCGTGAAAACGAGGAGGAACTACGCCGTGCCATTCAAATCCTGTGGCAAACCCGCATGCTGCGCTCAGCGCGTCTGTCGGTGCATGATGAAATCAAAAATGGCTTGGCCTATTACCGCTACACTTTTCTTACCGAAGTGCCACGTCTCTATGCGGAAATCGAAGATCTGCTCGAGTCCCGACTGGGTACGAATGCTCCACATGTTCCGCCATTTCTGCGAATCGGCAGCTGGATAGGCAGCGACCGAGACGGCAATCCCTTCGTCACCCATGAGGTGATGCAGCATGCGGCCGAGCGTCAATCGGCGCTGGCGCTGGATTTTTACATGGGCGAAGTGCATCTGATTGGCCGCAGACTGAGCCTGACCGACCGCTTGGTGGAAGTAAGCGACGAACTGATGCAATTGGCCGAGGCCTCGCCCGATCGCGCTGAGAGCCGCGCCGACGAGCCTTACCGGCGCGCCTTGATCGGTGTTTATGCGCGCCTTACCGCTACCGGTCAACGACTTGGTCATGCCATCACGCAACGGCGCCCGGTCGAACCGGCTGAGCCTTACGCGGACAGCATGGAGTTCAGGCATGATCTAGATATTGTAATTCGCTCGCTCAAACAGAATAAATCGGAATTGCTGACGCGTGGAGCACTGCGCCATTTGCAGCGCGCAGTAGAAGTATTCGGCTTTCATCTGGCGCCGCTGGACATGCGCCAGCACAGCAATGTGCACGAACATGTGGTGGCGGAATTATTCAAGCACGGCGCGCAATGCCAGGATTATTCAGCACTGACCGAGGCGGAACGCACACACTGTCTGCTGACCGAAATCAGCAGTCCGCGCCCATTGCTCTCGCCTTATCTGGATTATTCTGATCTCAC
>JAYUYT010000118.1:0-3957 GCA_043752345.1 Nitrosospira sp. | reverse complement strand
ACCGCGATGCCGATTGGGCTGAATCGGCAGCAGCATGATCGCGTTTCGAAAAGGCAATTGAGCGTTGATTGTTCAGGACAATTTCCGAGAACAAATTTCCCGTGGATGAGGCCAGCCCAACCTACAAAACTATTTCGGCGAAAACGTTACAATTCAGCATGTGCAAGCCAAGACTCTGGTTAGAAGTTGATAGAGAAGATTGAATCATGACGATGGTGGAAAAACTTTATGAGTTAGGCAGCAAATTGCCACAACCTGCGTTGGCGGAGTTGCTCGATTTTGCCGAGTTTTTGCGCCAGCAAAATGGGCCCCTCAAATCAGCGCAATACATGTCCCTGGCAAGCTTGGCAGGCGGGCTGGAGGAATCGAAGACCTTCGCCGGATCGCCCGTGGACATTCAGGAAAAAATGCGCCGTGAATGGGATTGACTATCTACTAGATACAAACTTCATTCTCGGTTTGCTGAAATCCAATCCCGACACACTGGCGCAGATCGAAGACCGCCACATAGGGGTACAGCAATGTGCTTACAGCGCCATTTCGCGTATGGAGTTGTTGGGTTTTCCGGGAGTAACGAGTGCCGAGGAATTGTTGATTCAGGACAGACTGGCGCGTTTGACGTACTTGCCCATTTCCCCGGCGGTCGAGGATGTGGCAATCCGGCTGCGCCGAACCACGTCGAGTGAAATTGCCTGATGCAATTGTCGCTGCAAGTGCGCTTGAGGCCGGTGTGGAATTGCTGACTTTCGACCGGCAATTGCAAAGTCTCATGGCAGCCGAACTTACTGGCCAGCCAATGACACCGGACACGGATAACCATACATTATGAAAGCAGTGAATCCGGCTTCGCGAAAAATGTACTAAACAACCCGGAAGAGGAATGCTGGAGCTTGTTGCAGTTTGGTTGAATCAGAACACGTAAGAGCATGGTTTTGAGTCAAAGAGATGTGGTGTCCTTCGAAGAAGAAGGGCGCCAGGAGGGATAGCGTAGCAAGGGAGCGGTGAGGCATCATAAAATATGCACGCGCCAGAGTATGCTGTGACACACGCCGCCCCTCTCGATCCGCCACCTCCAAAAAGAGGAAGCAAAAACAACTCATTTCAATAAGTCGCCACGCGAATGCCCGATAACAAGTTGCCGCAGCAGTCAGCTCGCATCCCATGGGGAGTATTCCCACCGGTGTGGATTCACGCAAGCGAAACGGCGGTGAAGCAACATCCAGCATATGGCGCCGCCAAAGTAGGCGATCCGGACGCCGCTTACAAGCTCGTTATCGAAACGCGATCACTTGATATCGTCAGCAAGCAGACAGGTTGGCGAGCTGACGACAGCATTGTGCAGACGAATATCGTTGCGCATACTGGCGCTGACGGGTTCTCCCGCCTGGCACGGCAAGCGGAATTTGGCGGCGACGTCGCTCGGGGGCAAAGCTATGTCCTGGTAGATGATTTTGTTGGCCAAGGCGGCACCTTGGCCAATCTCCGGTCGCATATCATTCGCGGCGGTGGTATCGTAATCGGCGCGACTGTCCTCACAGGCAAGGCGCATTCGGCGTTGTTAGCTTTGGCAAAATCCACACTTGAGGCTTTAAGGAAGAAGCATGAAACAGAACTTGAAAACTGGTGGCACCAGCGCTTCGGATTTAACTTTGACTGCCTTACAGAGTCTGAAGCACATTACCTGCTCAACACCCCGAGCGCTGACAGAGTTCGAAATCAGATTGCTGCGGCAGTCCAAGTATGAGGTCGCGCAGCGGGTTGCAGAATTGGCTGATCGGGCAAAGCGCTGAGTCGATCCTCATGGCTTCAGCCCCTAGGTTGGGTAAACGGCTGTATCGTTTGCCCTACAATGTTGGGCTGATGAAGCCAGCCTAACCTACGATACTGAATGAAACCCTCGATCGCGCTTGCTGGAAGTCATGAAGTAGTACGCCAGACCGTCAGGCGTTTTCGCACGGAAAACCCGCGTGTATTCGGCTCCGCACTTCACGGTACTGATAGCGATGGCAGCGATCTGGACATACTGGTCGATGCACAGAATAACGCGACCTTGTTTGACTTGGGCGGCTTGCAACTTGAGCTGGAAAAACTGCTTGGTGTGCCGGTCGATGTGGTGACACCGGCCGATCTGCCGTTGAAAATTCGCGCCCAAGTGCTTGCAGAGGCGCGTCCGATATGACGGAGAATCGGTTGCCGGACTATCTTGAGCACATCTGGCAAGCTGCGACCGATGCTTGCTCATTTGTTGAGGGCCAACGCAAGGACGATTTCATCCTTGATAGGCGTACACAGCAAGCCGTAATCCTGAGCCTGCTCATCATTGGCGAGGCCGCGACAAAGCTAATGCAGCACTACGGCGATTTTCTGGCCGGGCATCCTGAAGTGCCGTGGACAAGCATGAAGGGAATGCGCAACCGGCTTGCACACGGCTACTTTGACATCAACCTCGACGTGGTTTGGGAAACCGTTTCCAAAGCGCTTCCGAGCCTGCTTGAGAGTCTGCCTGCGGTTATTTCCGATGCAAAGTTGCGTTCGGGTGAACTCAACTGAACAGACTTGCTGTTTCCAATTCGACGCAACAGCCAATGACTCCAGATACGGATAGCCATACATTATGAAAGCAGTGGCATCTATCGTATCGCTGGATAGAATATCCGACGGTGATGCAGCAACCGGCCCACCGCCCCCAGCGCCCTCCGTATTGGCGGCTGGCAGCGGTGTGCGGGACGGCTGCGATGGTGATGTCCGCAGGTTTCATCATCTGGAAAGACGGGGTCGTGGGCCGGTTCCACCAGGACATCGAGCTTGCGGCCGCTGAGGCGGGCAATCGTAATCCCCGCATGGTGGAATGCCAACCAAAGTCGGGCAGCGATTCGCCGTCCTGCATGTATGGCGGCGGACAGCTCCGCGCGATCCTGATTGGCGATAGCCATGCAGATGCCGTTGCGACATCCGTGGCGGTGGCGGCTGTGGCCGAGAATCCTGAAGATGGCGTGATGGAATGGTCTTACGCGGGATGTCCGACTTTATTTGGCGTGTTATCAAATCTGCATCACAACGGACCAGAGGTGTTCAAATGTGCCAAATTTCTGGAGGGGCTTCGCCAAAAATTGCTCGGTATGCCTAAAAACATTCCCGTCATCATCATAAATCGAACTACATACTATGCGGTGGGCTTCAATGAACCGTGGGGAAAGGATGCGAATACCAATACGCCTGCAGTTTATTTCTCCAAGCCCTACACCACCGCTAATCCGGCATTCAGGGCAGAATTCGCCGAACATCTGGTTAGCACCGCCTGCCAGATTGCAAAGGTGCGTGTCGTTTTTATGGTGCGGCCTTTTCCGGAAATGGGCGTGGACGTACCCAAAACGACTCAAGTCGGGATTTTTGGTACGCAAAAAGAAGTCTCGATCTCACTTGCTGAATACCACCAAAGCCACGCCTTTGTATGGGCAGCACAAGACGTTGCACGGGAGCGCTGTGGTGTGAGAGTCCTCGATCCCTTGCCCTATATGTGTCTGGATGGCCGATGCGGAGGCAGAAATAGGGCAGGTCGCCCTGTTTATTTCGACGACGATCACCTGAGTGAATTCGGCAACAAACGCCTTGTGCCGATGTTCGCCGAGGTGTTCCGGTAGCGGTGAGTGATGCCATACTGCGTAACCCTGAAAGTCGGCGCGAGACGTTCGGGGTTGCCAATAGCTGTGTGATTAAAGCCCTTCTCCCTCGGGAGAAGGGTGGGGATGAGGGGAATTCAGCCATTGGAACCCCCACTTGCAGTGCGCGTATTCCGCTGCATCGGCATTTGATATCCAACATGTTAAATAGGCAAATCGATTGATTCAAACAGCAAGGAGACAGCTTACAGAATCACTATGTTGATGTAGCACTACCGTCGACGAAATTTTGGCGCGACCGACCACTTGGTTAGTGCAAGGATGGAAGTCCCCAAAT
>JAYUYT010000117.1:0-22464 GCA_043752345.1 Nitrosospira sp. | reverse complement strand
GCCATGCTTCGGAACAGCTTTCCGACGCTTATCAGGAGTTGCAAGGGCAGGTCGCGCAATTGACTCAGGAACTTGCGCTCACCAATGGTGAATTGCGTTGCCAATTGGCGGAAAAGGAAGCGCTGTCGCAGCGTCTCGGCGTACTGTTGGCAACATTGCCGGGCGGGGTGGTGGCGCTGGATGCCAGCGGCCGGGTAGAGGAGGTTAATCCGGCAGCGGTAGCAATGCTGGGGGAATCGTTGTGGTCATTGCCATGGCAGGAAGTGGCTGCCAGACAACTGCTGGCAACCGGCGATCAGGATGAATGGAATCTGCGCTCAGTGGCGTCATCCCAGATGCGCCGTGTGCGTATCGAAAAAAGCCCGGTTGACACCGCAGGCAGGCAAATTCTGCTGATACATGACATCACCGCAGCGCACGAAATGCAGGAGCATTTGCGGCGCAATCAGCGGCTCAGCGCGATGGGGGAAATGGCGGCAGGTCTGGCGCACCAGTTGCGCACCCCGCTGGCTACCGCCTTGTTGTATACCGCTCACCTGGCCAATCCGGCATTAGCCGGCGACGAGCGCCAGGCATTTGCAGACAAGTCCCTGGAACGCCTGCGTCATCTGGAATATCTGATTCGTGACATGCTGCTGTTCGTAAAAGGTGAGACGGCAGAGCTGGAAGAAGTGGTCATTTGTTCCCTGCTGCAGGAGTTGCTGCAAGTGATCGAGCCACACATGATGCAAAGAGGCTTGCATTTGCAGATAGTTGACGCATGCGCGGGTGCCAGTTTGACGGCAAACCGCAAGGCATTGTTCGGTGCCTTGGTGAGTCTGCTGGAGAATGCCATGCAGGCATCACCTGCAGGCGGCAAGATAATCCTGCGCTGTGCCGCGAGCACTGATGCCGTGGTGCTGACAGTGACCGACGAGGGGCGCGGAATCGAAAAAGAAATTCAGGAGCGCTTGTTTGAGCCGTTCTTTACGACCAGGACCGAAGGCACTGGTTTGGGGTTGGCCATTGTACGCGGAGTGACCCAGTCGTTAGGCGGCACAGTGCAGGTGAAATCGGTATCCGGTGCGGGGAGCGAGTTTATTCTGCATCTACCGCGGAAAACAGGCAGCACGCAGCAGTTTCTAAACCGGCAAGCCGGTACAGGGGTTAAGGCACCATGACGAAATTGCCGGTATTGATAGTCGAGGACGATCGCGATCTGCTGGAAGCGCTTTGCGCCACGCTGGAACTGGCGGGTTATACTGCGCTGGCTGCCGACAACGGCGACGCCGCGCTGGCCATATTGAAAAAACAGCTGGTCGGTCTGGTGGTGAGCGACGTGCAGATGAAACACATGGACGGGTTTGCCTTATTGCGCGAAATCAAGACGCTCAACCCGGCGCTGCCGGTATTGCTGATGACGGCCTATGGTGATATCGAGCGGGCGGTAGCGGCAATGCGCGCGGGTGCCTGCGATTATTTGTTAAAACCGTTTGAGCCGGCGAATTTGGTGTCATATGTGGCACGTTACTTGCTTCCAACAATAGAGCAAAATGCTGATGGTGTGGTTGCCCAGGATCCGCGTACCAGTGCGTTATTATCACTGGCTTTGCGGGTGGCGCAATCCTCCGCCACCATCATGTTGACGGGCGAGAGCGGCAGCGGCAAAGAAGTGGTGGCGCGGTTTATTCATCGCCACTCACCACGCGCCGGGCAGCCGTTTGTTGCGATCAATTGCGCAGCAATCCCGGAACATCTGCTGGAAGCCACGCTGTTCGGCTACGAAAAAGGGGCATTTACTGGCGCTGCACAATCTCAGCCTGGTAAATTTGAACAAGCCCAGGGCGGGACCTTGTTGCTCGACGAGATTTCGGAAATGCCGCTGGCGCTGCAGGCCAAGTTGTTGCGGGTACTGCAGGAAAGGGAAGTGGAGCGGGTAGGGGGGCGCAAGGCGATTACGCTGGACATCCGCTTACTCGCCACTTCCAACCGCGATATGGCGGCCATGGTGGCACGCGGCGGTTTTCGCGAAGATTTGTATTACCGCTTGAATGTATTTCCGCTGTTGATTCCGCCGTTGCGGGAGCGCCCTCTGGATATCGTGCCGCTGGCGCAGCGCATTCTTGACAGCAACGCTGCTGGGGGTCGTATCTTGCAACTGGCGCCATCAGCAGTCGAACGGTTAACACAGCACACCTGGCCGGGCAACGTGCGGGAACTGGAAAATGTAATTCAGCGCGCAATGATACTTGCACCAGGAGACGTGATCGAGGCAGAGGATCTGAATTTGCCGCAGAGTGAAGTGGTTGCTGATGTGATGGATAAGAACGGTAATGCAGCGGGTTCACAGATGGATATGAAAGCGCTGGAAAAAGCGCACATCATGGAAACTTTGAACGCGGTGAATGGTTCGCGCAAACTGGCGGTAAAGAGACTGGGAATCTCAGAACGTACGCTGCGGTATAAGCTGCAGCAGTACCGCCTGACGGAAACGGACTAATGAAAAGAATGAAGGGTATTTGCAAAAATTGGTGGCTCCAGACAGAATGGAGCGTAGACGCGAAATTGTCGCAGCTCATGTTGGATAGGGGCTCGCTATGGACTTGGAATAATCTGGAACGAGGCAGGAGAATTTATGGATAAAGTGGGAATTGATAACGTATTGGCGCAACTGCGCGCGGCATCGGCCATGGCGGGCGGGAACACGCCAGCCGGCGCTGCCGGCAAGGATGCCGCTGCGGTGGATTTCGGCCAAGTGCTGAAAACTGCGGTGGATCAGGTCAACAATGCTCAACTGGAAACCAACAAGTTGGCAAAACAGTTTGAACTGGGTGCGCCGAACGCGAATTTGCAGGACGTGATGATATCACTGCAAAAGGCGAACATTTCTTTCCAGACGATGGTGCAGGTACGCAACAAGCTGGTGACGGCGTATCAGGACATCATGAACATGCAGGTTTGATGTATCGCTTATTCTGGCTGTAATGCTTTGTTGAATTTCTCGCTGGCGTTTTGCGGTATTGCTGCAAATGGAGCGGGATCAAGCAGAGGGAAGATATTTTTTAGGAATGCACTGTATCCAAAACCGGAGCGAGTAAAATAATGAACACACAAGTAATGACCAGGCAGGGAGGAATCATGTCAGAACAAAAGCCACTCAATCAGCCGCCAAGACTTGAGTCGGCCACAGCAGGTGCTGCCGCAGGGAATGAGCAGTACCGGGTCAATTCAGACGTTGAGATTTTCTACATACTGCGCTCGATGATACGGAGTGATGCCATGGTGACTTGTTACTTCGGTCACGATGACGGCTTTATTCTGACGACTATCATCGATATTGATGCGGAAGCGGGAGAAATGTTACTGGACTGCGGTGTCAATGATGAATCCAACCGGCAGGCACTGAAAGCCAATAAATTGAATGTCGTCGCATTCCTGGATCAGGTGAAGATTCAGTTTGTCTGTCATGGCATCGAGAAAGTCGAGTTTGAAGGACGCAACGCGTTCCGTACCCGCATCCCCGAGAGCCTGTTGCGGATACAAAAGCGGGAGTATTACCGCATCGAGACACCGACAATCAATCCGCTGAAGTGCGTGATTCCACTGCCTGAGGGGAATGTGCCCGACACTGCCGAAGTCATCCTGCATGATATCAGCTGCGGCGGCATGGCAGTCGTTGATCCAGATGGCAAAGTCAATTTTGAGCTGGGTACCATCTACCGCGACTGTTTTCTTGATCTGCCCGGAATCGGGACTGTCAAGGTCAATCTCCAGGTGCAGATGGTTTCCGAGATCGCGCAGAGAAACGGTATGAAGTGCCAGCGTGCCGGGGTTGAGTTTGCCGACACACAGGAGAAGGTACTATCCTTGATCCAGCGTTATATCACCAAGCTGGAAATAGAGCGGAAGAAAAAGCGCTGATTGGCACTTAGTCAGACGTGTTCAGGTGGAGCAGGAGGCACTTCTTCACCGCGTTCCAGGCGGTAGAGCCAGGCCAGCAGCTCGGCTATCGCCACATATAACTGCGGGGGGATGTGCTGATCCAGATCCACTTGCATCAATAGAGCAACCAGTTCCGGAGATTCGTGCACGTACACGCCGGATTCCCTGCCTCGGGCAATAATCGTTTCCGCAATCAACCCTCTGCCCTTGGCAACCACTGTTGGTGCCGACTGACCAACGTGATACGCCAGCGCCACGGCAGCCTTCCTGGTTTCACCCTCCGGTATCATGCTGCACCTCCACACCAAGGACGTTCAAACCTGCCGCTTCCATCGCCGCCGCCAACGGTTGCCGGTCACCCCGCATCAGCGCCAGAGTTTCGGCATCCGTTGCACTGAGTGCCACTTGCACTCCATTGGTGGCGAGTCCGATGGTGGCTACGATTTCACCTAACTTTGGCAGAGTGAGGCGTAGCCTAGTCTGCCAGCGTGGCAGCTCGGCGGTTTCGTTTTCTGCGGAGGGATGCTCGGTAATGTCCCATTCCATCGTCTGGCCTGGCCAGACTTCTCCCCGCCATGCGAGTTGTCCTGTTTCCAGCAGGTTGAGCTGCTGCTGCACCAACGTCATGGATTGTGCGTGTACCGGCGCATCGGCGCTGAGCAGCACACCGGTCGCGGTTGCGCTATTGGACGCAGGTGAGGTAGCGATGGGAAGTTTGCTTTGCGGTTCCTGCAGCAACTGCTCCAGCGGCCGCTTGCCGGCTATCCACTGCGCCTGGTGGGATTCATAAAACAGGCCGCTGTAGGACATGGCCTGCTGCAGCAGTGCAGGCAGTTGCTGCGAGTTTATCGGGGGAGCGGAAAGCAATGGCGCAGCATTGGTCAATGGTGTCGCTGACGTCCTGACGCCATCTAGCGTCAGGGTGCCAAGAAAACGGCCGGTCTTGCTCAATTCGGCACCGGCGCCTGTGCCTGCAGTCAAGGTTTCGCCAGGTTTGAGGTGCGATTCCTTGCCAATCAACACCAGTTCCATGCGGCTGCTCGGCTGGGTACTCTGCGGCAGATGTAGTTGCAGTTCTTGGCCGTTGATCAAGACATTGAAATTACCATTGGGGAGCTGTGCTTTGACATTAACCGGGATTCTCTGTGTTATCTCGGCATCCGTACTGGTGGCTGCGGCATTGCCGGATTTAAAGTGTAGTTCCCCGGTGGTCAATAACAGCTTTAACTGATCGCCCGGCCGGGTGCCTTCCGGCAGGCGTAGTTGCAATTCCTGACCATTGATCAGGACGTTGAAATTACCGTTGGGAAGCTGTGCCTTGACATTGAGCAGAAATTTTTGCGCTGCATTGGCAGCTTCGTTCGGGGTGGCAACGCTTAGCAATGCGAACTTGAGGCGTGGTTCCTTGGAGAGCAACAACAGGTTCAACTGGTCACCCGGGCGGGCGCTCTCCGGCAAATTCATTTGCAGTTCCTGGCCGTTGACCAGGACTCTGAAACTACCGTTGGCAAGTCGTGCTTCAACGGTGGCAAGATATCTTTGTGCGACAGAAAGATCCGCCGGTTTCTTGGTGACGTCAGCTGCCGGGGAAACGGGCGCGACCGACTCCACCAGCAATGGCTGTGTTGGCAGGCCAAGTCTGACGGGACGGGCCAGGTCGGGAAATTCCATGGCTACTTTCCTTTGGGTTGCGGGCTCATTTCGGAGTACTCTTCAAGAGTCCAGCACTTTGGTGCTAACTGCTTCCGTTGGGACCGTAAGCCTGGGTCGATTTCTTTTCGCGACTGGTACCGCCGATGATATCCTGCAGATGTGCCACCCACGGCTGCGTGATATTTCTGATGGCAGCGTCATCCGCCAGCACCTTGTGGATGATTTCCACCTTGCGTTGCTGATAAGTGCCACCGAGTGGCGCAGCATTGGCTGCCATGAGTATTGCCATGACGGCCCTGCAATCTTCCTCCAGCGCTTGCAGATAATCCCAATCTTTTTTTCTGGCAGCCTCCAGCATCTGTCCGGTAATGGACAGAATGGTTTCATAGGCAGCAATGATTTGTGCGTTATTCATGGTTTATGTCTATTGCATGAAGGATGCGTGGCCGGATGTCCGCTGCAGATCATGTCGTCATTCCTCAAGGCAGATGTCATATTACACCGAGCTGGCTAATTCCTTTCGGTGGAACTGATGCGGTTATTGTGCCTATTTACAAGAATCAATCACACTCGGAAAAGCCCTGAGCAAGTGCGCAGTTACGCCCGCAGGGTGCTTATCTCGAGACTCCATAAGCTTGTTTCAACCGCTTGTCCACGCCGAAGATACCCAGCGTTTCCTTTAGTTTGTCCATCCACGCATGGGTAAGAGACTTTATCTCTTCATCGGCAGAAATGATGCTGCGAATCAGTTCCGACTTGCGCGCCAGAAATTCCCGGTTTTCCATATTGCACTTGTCCAGCTGCAGTATTTTATCGACCTGGGAGCGACGGCCTTGCTCCAGGCCAATCAAATTGTCCCAATCTCCATTCCTGGCCGCACTCAGCATTTTCTGCGTATCGGACCAGATCGTTTCATACAGGGATAGAATTTCCATCGCTTTCATTTCATCAAGCCGCGCCATAGCGGATGGCAGCACGGTTCTGAGCCGGCTCGGATGGAGCTGCAACAGTCGTGGCGGCGACCGTCTGCGGCTTGATCGAATCCCATGCGCCACTCAACTCGTGCAGCAACCCGCTTACTTCGTCCAGAGGTTCGATCTCGTTTTTGATGCTGGCCATAAGCAGACGCTGGCACATATATTCGTACAACGCTTTCAGGTTCTGCGCCAGTTCCCCGCCAGTCTTATCATCCAGGCTGACCTTGAGCCCGCCGTCGATGATGGAAATCGCTTTGGAGATGGCTACTCCCTTGGTGGCCACATCTTTCTGTTGCATATGCAATTTGGCACTGGCAACAGATGCAATTGCTCCCTCGAACAGCATGGCAACCAGCTTGTGCGGGCTGGCCATGGCCACATTCGCATCAACCGCAACTTTCGAGTAGGCACTCAGTGCATTTCGAGTCATAGTATTGGTATTCATTATCATTCTCCAGCGGTAAATTATTATCGAGACGACTGTGTGTTGGATGAGCTAGGCAGACTGGTCAGCATTGAGGATAAGGAATTGCTGGTAGTATTCATGTTGGCAACTAACGTATCCAGACCACTGAATTGCTTACGATAGAGCGCTTCCGTGGCGGCCAGGCGCCGGCTTATAGTTTTTCGTTGCAGGTCAATGTCCGTAATGCTTTTGTTGATGCCATCGGTGCGACTGGCAATCGAACCGGCTGAGGCAAGAAAGTTATCCAGCAACTTATTCAACGAGTAGGCATAACCCTGTGAATAATCCACCGTGCCGCGCGCACCGGTTAATCCGCCGATAATCTGAACCTTGAGGCCCTCGGCGGCATTGCCTGTTACCCCAGTAAGGAACTGGCCGGAGCCGAGCGCAGCCACACCATTGATCGTGCCGGCAGCATCCACCCCGGTGGTTGCAGTAAGGGTGCCGAACAAATTAGTCGTGGTGGTACCTCCGGTCAGGCTCACGGTTGAAGTGGAGCCGTAGCTGGCCGAGGTAATGGTTAATACATCCAGGGCCTGGCTCACGCTTACTGTTTTACCCGCTGTAACAAAAGCAGAGGTACCGTTGATCGCGGATTGGATTTGTGCTGCGAGCGCGGTGGTAGTGTAGCTGCCCGCAGTCAATGTCACGGTGGCGGTGGTGTCGCCTAGCGTGAGTACTAACGGAACCGTTGCCGCCGTGGACGAAACCGGCGTAGCGCCGAGCAAATTTGTATTGCCGGTATTCGTACCTGCGGTCAGGCTGACCGCCGAACGCCCGCCTAAGGTGTCCGAGGTGATGCTTATTTTTCCGTTGCTATCCGCAGCGACGCTGACTGATTTGGTGGATTGCCCCGCTGCTGTAAGCGCAGCATTGATTTGTGTTTGCACATGCGTTGCCAATGTTGCAGCGGTGTAGGTTGCTGCTGTCAGGGTGACCGATACGGCAATGCCACCGTCCACGGCCACATTAAAATTGTCGTTTGTCCCACCCGTGATCGTCAAGCCTGCTGCGGCCGATCCTGTCTGTACCGCCTGGGTAATGGTTGCGACCGTAGAAGAAGTTGGCGCAACGCCGAGCAAATCTGTATTGCCGGTATTTATTCCTTGGGCAGTCACGCTGATCGCTGAAGCCGCGCCGAACGCATTTGAGGTGATGCTTATGATGCCGCTGCTCGCAGCAACGCTGACCGACTTGGTGGTTTGTCCCGCAGCTGTAAGCGCAGCGTTGATTCGCGTTTGCACTTCCGTTGCCAACGCCGTGGCACTGGCATAGGGCAAACCCTGCGTCAGGGTGACCAGCACAGCCGCGCCACCATCTACGGCCACGTTGAATTGGTCATTCGTCCCTGTGGTTATGCTCAAGTTTGCCGCAGCCGATCCGGTCTGCACCGCCTGGGTGCTTTTATCCGAACCCACGCTTTTGCCTTGTGTGGATAGGGTAGATACAGTCAGCGCATAACTCCCCGGTTGAGTGCCGTAGACTTGACCCACGGTAGTAGTAGTGGTGGGAACCGCACCAAGCAGGTTGGTTTTGGCAGTGCCGCCAGTAACACTTACCGCCGAGGAAGAGCCAAACTGGTTGGAAGTAATGGTCAGCACATCCAGGGTCTGGCTAACGGTTACCGATTTGCCTATCGTGGCAAAGGCCGAGGCGCTGTTGATCGCCGACTGAACCGCCCCCGCAAGTGCACTCGCGGTGTAGGTTCCCGCAGTCAGGGTCACGGTAGTGCTGACGCCATCCAGCGTAACCGCTAACGTATCGTTTACTCCGGCGGCAATTGTTGCCGCCGTGGACGAGACCGGGGTGCTGCCGAGCAAATTAGTATTGCCGGTATTGATTCCCTGTGCAGTCACACTGACCGCTGAAGTCGAGCCGAAGGTGTTCGAAGTGATGCTTAGTTTGCCGGTGCCATCCGCAGCGACGCTGACGGTAGTACCTTGGCCCGCTAGCGCAGTATTAATTTGTGTCTGCACTTCGGTCGCCAACGCTGCAGCGCTGGCATAGGGCAAACCCTGCGTCAGGGTGACCAGCACGGCCGTTCCGCCGTTCACCGACACGTTGAATTGGTCATTCGACCCCGTGGTTATGCTCAGGCCTGCCGCAGCGCTGCCGGTCTGCAGCGCCTGGGTACTTTTACCTGAGCCGACTGTGGCGCCTTGGTTCGGCAGGGCGGTAGTGCTGGCCGCGGTGGAACTGATATAGCTTACGAGGTTGTCGGTTGGCTTGCCCACAGCAGTAAAGAGGTTCGCCATATCGCCAAAACTGCTGGCAAGAGCGGTTTGCAGCTTGGTATTGTCCAGCGTCAAGCTTCCGTCTTTCTGGAAAGAAACGCCGATCTGCGACAGTGTTGTCAGGCTGCTGCTGCCCAGGCCGGTCAGTGCAGCCGAAAGCGTGCTGCGGATCCGGGACTGAATCGACAGTGTCGCGCTATCGCCAAGCAGAATCCCGCCTCTCTTGGTGGTGGCGTCATAGCCCGTGTAGCTCTTGAGCGTGGCGGTGGTGTCGTTATACGCTTTAACCAAAGCCTGCACTGAGGCAGTTACCGCTGCGGCATCGCGCGTCACAGACAGATTGCTGCTGCCAACCTTGATCAAATTGAGTGTGGTTCCCGTCACCGCCCCCGTCACCGCATTGGAAGCGCTGCTGATCGACACCCCATTCACTGTCAGGGTCGCATTTTGTGCGACTGCGCTCTGGGTCAGATTCTGGGTGGCAGCCGGGTCATAGGCCAGCAGGCTGGTAATGGAGGCATCCACCCCCCCGCCCACGGTGATTTTCATGCTGCTCGCCAAGCCAGTGCTGTTCGAGGTCAGCACCAGGTTATAAGGGGTGGTGGCGTTGCCATTGTTCACGATCGAGGCAGTCACACCCATATTTGCCGCATTGATCGAGTCGCGGATGCCCTGCAGCGAATTGTTGGCATCGGTGATGGTCACGGTGCCGGTCGCTTGGGCGGCATCCTGGGTAAAGGTGGCACCAGGGGCGTAGATCTCGTTTGTTGGGGTTGTAAATGTTCCACTGATGGTGCCGAACTGGAAAGTCAGGGTGGTGGATGTTCCCGCTGCGGCGATAGCGGCAGTCGTGCTGGTTTTGGCGGAGGTTAACAGGGTTTGTGCTTGCGCCAACTGACTGACCGTAATTGCATAACTGCCGGGAGTCGTGATGCTCGAGGTGGAAGCGGTCAGAACTGTGCTATCCGAAGGGGTGGCGGTGTAGGCCTTGAACTTGGACTGGGTGTTCAACGCCGCTACTGCGGATTGAAACGACGAAATCACGCCTTTGAGGCTGCCGTAAGCTGAAAGCTTGGCCTGGAATGCCGCTTCTTTCTTCGCCAATGCTTGCAGGGGCTGGCTTTCAACCTGCATGATCTTGGTGAGAATTCCATTCACATCCAGACCAGAGCCGATACCCGGTGACGAAAGATTCGCCATCACTATCCCCACTTAAAAATTGTTTATGCTTTAACCCGATTATCAGGGAATATTAAGCATGATTCATGCCACTTGGAACCAGATCTTATGGGCGTCTCTAAAAATTCAAAGTTCTAAACAAGACGAGGCGAGAACAAAAAATGTAGACGCAGCATATGGCTGATATGTAATTCCAGTTCCAGTTCGAGAGTGAAACGAGGCGGTGACGAACAAGCGCCGCAGACAGTACAAATAGTACGGCCAGGCGCGAGTGAGGATACCAACGAAGTGTCACTGATGAAATGGAGTTGGAATAAGGAAACATTTTTTGTGAGCAACAAAGTATTGTGACGAAATCTGGATTTTTAGTGATGGCCTTATGCTTTTTGTTGAATGATCAGGCCCTGTAACTTATCCAGCGCCCGCGCAACAGCAAGTACTTCATCGGACGGCATTTGCCGGATTACCTCTTTCGTGACCGAGTCGATCACCGACACGGTACTGATTCCGGTTTCTGCGTCCATGGCAAACGCCACGTTGGAAGTCATCGCCTGGATGGTTTGATTGATACGGTGTACCGCCTCTTTCACCTGCACGTCTCGTTGTGTTACCGTCGCGACTGGAGCAACCGGCGCGGGGGATGGAACGGGCGATGGTGGAACAGCCGCTTTGGGAGCCGGGGCAGAGCTGGTCATGGCCGACGGACTGGAGCCACTCGTATTGATTTGTAAAATGGACATAATCATTTCTCCTTTCATAGGAAAAATCCCGACCGAGAAAACCGGCCGGGATTTATCTCGCTACATTACTGCTTATCCACGTAACAGAGCCAGCACGTTGTTAGGCAACGCGTTGGCCTGGGCCAGCATCGCCACACCAGCCTGTTGCAGGATCTGACCGCGGGACAGCTTGGCGGTTTCCGCTGCAAAGTCGGTGTCGCGGATACGGCTACGGGCGCCGGTCAGGTTTTCCGCAACGTTCTCCAGCGTAGCGACCGTCGAGGTAAACCGGTTCTGAATGGCGCCCAGATCCGCACGCATGCCGTTCAACGAGCTGATGGCGTTGTCGAGTGCCGTAATCGCGTTGGTGGCACCTGTCACTGTTGAAACGTCGATAGTCGACAGCGCTTGCCCGGTTTTGCCAGTGCCGTAAGTGCCGGTTGACAGCATGCCGATGGACGACATGGTAACGCCAGTAGTGCCCGCTTCTACGGTGAATGACTTGGACGAACTCAGGGTGAAGGTGCCGTAGCTGGTAGCGACCGAAATACCTACGGTAGCTGCGATAAACGAGCCACCAGTAGATGTTAACGCAGTGACAGCGATGTTGCGGCCGTCGGCAGCGACCAACTTGACCCCATTGGCAGACGAGCCGCCGTCAACCGCCGTGACGCCAGTCTGGCCGGATTTGGCATTGATGGCAGCGATCACTGCAGCGCGGTCTGCCGCAGCATCCGTGCCGCCGAGCGTGATGGTGCCAGTGGTTACGCCATTGATGGTCACCGTGCCAGTACCAGCAGCACTGGTCATGGCTGCACCAGTTGCCGTGTTGGCATTTACCGCGGCGGTCACGCCGGTTTGGGTGGAAACTGCGTTAATCGCCGCTACCTTGGAGATGGAGCTAAATGTGGCGCCAGCCGAGGGGGATGAGGTATCGTATGACGCAAGCGAAGCGCCCAGGATGACGCCATTGAGTTTGAAATCAGCCGCTGCAAATGCGACCGCGACACCCGCAGTGGTAGACGAGTAAGCGGTTTGCGTCGCATAGCTTCCAGCCGCCACGCCGGCGTTGGCGATCGAAGCGCTGCCGGTGACATCAATGGTTTTGGACGAACTCAGAGTGTAGGTGCCGTAGCTGGTAGCGACCGAAATGCCCACAGTAGATGCGATAAACGAGCCAGAAGCAGAGGTTAACGCAGTGACAGCGATGTTGCGGCCGTCGGCAGCGACCAACTGAATGCCGGTGGCTGACAAGCCGGTGTCGGTTGCTACTACACCAGTCTGGCCGGTTTTCTCATTGATTGCCTGAACAACTGCAGCGCGGTCTGCCGTGCCATCAATACCGCCCATTGTGATAGTGTCAGTCGTCACGCCATTGATGGTAATCGTGCCAGTGCCTGCTGTAGCGGTGTGGGCTGCGCCGGTGGCGTTGGTCGCATTCGTCGTGGCAGTCACGCCGGTTTGGCTGGAAACCGCATTGACAGCGGCTGCCTTGGCGATGGCGCTGGATGATCCGCTCGCCGTCGACGCGGTGTCAGTCGTGCTTATCGAAGCCCCTACACTGATGCCGTTAAGGATCAAATCCCCGCCCGCCATCGCAGTGCCGTTGTTGGACGCGGTCAGCGAGGCGGTGTTGGTGCTGCCGAGCTTGGAGGTGCGTGCGTTGTCCATCGATACGGCAATGGTCTGGTTGGCATTGGCGCCCACCTGGAAAGCTTGTTTCGTAAATGTCCCGTCCAGCAGTTTGATGCCGTTGAATTCGGTCGTGGTTGCGACGCGATCGATTTCCGTCACCAATTGCGCTACCTCGGACTGGATGGTGGCGCGGTCGGAAGCGCTGTTGGTGGAGTTGGCTGCTTGCACCGCGAGTTCGCGCAGGCGCTGCAGGTTATCGCCCATACCAGAAATCGCACCTTCAGCCGTTTGCGACAGCGAAATGGCGTCGTTTGCGTTACGTGCCGCCTGGTTCAAGCCGCGAACCTGGGCGCCCATCCGCTCGGAAATCGCCAAGCCTGCCGCATCGTCCTTGGCGCTGTTGATGCGCAAACCGGATGACAGGCGTTGCAGTGCGGACTGCAGCGAGGCCCCGGACGTATCCAGGTTCCGCTGTGCGTTCATCGACGCGATGTTGGTGTTGATAATTTGGGGCATTTTAGTTCTCCTTTAGCTTTGTGTAGGAACATCGGCATTGCTGCCGTTAACTTTGGCTAGCCCCGCAATCCAAGGAGGCATCGGCCGCTGTTAGTCCTGTTATCGGATAGCATCCGCTAAAAGTTTAGGAGAATTTTTAAGACACTTGATAAAACAGAGAGGTATCTACTAATGATAATTAAGAATCAAGGTTGGTGATGCGGGTAAAATCCCGGTTGATACGGAATACCGAGGCAGGGTCAGCCCCTTGATCGACAGATTATGTTTCAGTGGAGCACTATTTCTGTTGGCAGAGATGCCCCGAACCGCTTTCTAATTAACATAAGCCGTCGCCCCACCGCCTCATTGCCAAAGCCTGATGCCTGGATTTCCTCCAGCACCGGCAGCGATTCCTGGCCCGTAAAGAAACTGGAGAAAGCGCGCAACCATTCCCGTTGCTGCAGTATCATCGCTACCAGCCATTCAGGCAGCCGGTCACCCGGATCTGTCAGAGTGTGAGCATCCATGAGCGCAACAAAGGGTTCATCAAAAGGTAGTGTCGTCCCGGAATCGAGCTGGATGCAAATCTGGTTTAACAGGTTTACCGCCGCTTCGCGTTTGCCAAGCTCGGTTAATACGCGACATAAGGTTAGCAGCCTGGGTATGTTGGCATGTTCTTGCACCAGGGTGCTCATTACGTCGCCCGCCGCCTGCATGCAGGCGTAGCGCTCACTGCCGGAGCGGTCCGCAGATTTTGCCAGCGCGAACAGGTTCAGCGCCATCCAATAGACTTCCCAGCCTTGCTCTTTCTGTGGTGCATTGACCCACTCATTCACCCGGTTTTTCGCGTAAGGCATGGCTATTAAATATTCCTGCCAGTATTTGAGGTCGATACCCGGTAGATTGTCCAGCGGACGCAATTGGCGCAGCAGAATTCCTTGCTGCTCCAGCAACTCGGCCCGATCTGGCTTGCAGGCAAACAGATTCAGGGAGAAGGCATCCAGTTCATCGGCTGAAACAAAGGGAACCAGCAGATCCAGCCCTGGCACCAGCCGGTATATTTCGTAGCCGTGCGCCATGAGCCGATTGCCCATTTCGATTCCGGCGGTCTCACCAGGCTTGATCCCGAACATGACCAGCGGCGAGTTTAACGAGAAGAACCGGCTACTGCCCACAAATAAATCCGGATTGCTGAACTCGACAGCCACGCGTACCAGTGCGATATCATCCAGCCCATGCTGGTCCATTTCGGAATCGAGTGACAGATTCTGCCCGGCTATCGCGATATTGACACTTTTTTCCAGTTGATTCCGTATCCTGGACTGCATCAGCAAATTGATTTCAGCCGCAGTCTGCGTGAACGCCCACAGTTTGCCGCCAGCATTTTTCTTTGCGAACGGGATAGCGTATGCGCCGATACTGGCACCGGCATCCACTATCTGCATATCCGGCTGAGCGGTTCCAAGCACGAACGCATATTCCGGATCAAACCAGCCGTGCTGCTCTTTCAATACATAAGTAGAGAGATCGTCCGGTGAGCCGTCGACGGCAATCTCCACGCCGTGAGGGAGCTGAATAAACTCAACGGCACTGGCAGTGCCCAGGACTTTATCTTCAAGTGCTTCGCCAATCAGCGCAAGCGGGGTATCCCAGTCACCATGAGAAGGCTGAGAGAACAATTTGATGTTTGGATGCCACGGTATCCTGTTGGTGCAACCCAAGGTGTCCCAGAGCACGCCATAAGGATCAATGCGGTATGATTCCACGCCCAGCGCACCCGCCATCTCACATACGGCAGTAGACGCAGAGATCACTATATTCATGCAAGCCGTCAGCGCTGCTGATTCATCGAGCTCATTGCGTAAGTCAATATCTGGGAAGGATGTGATGGTGACACCGAATTTATCCTCAGCCTCACGCAACTCTTCGGCACATTCACCATATTGAAGGTTAATAAAATGTACCCCCGGAATCTTGAATATTTCTCCCCATTGAATGAGCTCGCTATAAAATCTATGCCGTTCACCCTTGGTCAAGCCACTGCGCCAGCAAATGCCCACTTTGAGGCCCGGCCCCAGCAGCGCCAGGCGCGAACGCCAATGTTCGATCCGTTGCGGGTCGGCGACCAGATAGCCGGGTTTGTCCGGAAAACTTTCCAGGGTAGGGCGGAAGAAACTGGGTAAGCTGCCGGCAGCAATCTGCACGTCAATCTTGCCCATGGTGGTTAGCCAGTTAATATCATCTCGCACCGCACCTTGAATGGTAGCGTCAGGGAAAGAGCGCGCAAACAACGAAGCCAGGCGCGGTGCACACTCAATCACGCAGTGCCCTGCCTGGGCAATCGCATCGGGAAAGCAGGAGGCAAAAAGGATCTCATCTCCCAGCCCCTGCTCGGCGTAGATCAGAATCTTCTTTTCTTTCAAAGACGAACCATCCCAGACAGGAAAGGGAAAGCGGTCGAAGGACTGTTGCGCTTCACTCTTGGCCAAACGCAGTTCATGCGCTTCCCAGCCACGATCCAGGATGCCCTGACGCAGGAACAGATGAGCCTGATTCCACCGGGCTGCGGTTCGATCAGGATTCAGTACCTCTGCACGTTGGTATGCAGCAAGCGCTTCGTCAAGCCGCCCCAACTCTTCAAGCACTGTTCCCCGGTTATTAATTGCACTATATGAGTCTGGAGTCAGCGTTAGCGCATGATCAAAACATGCCAAAGCTGCTTCAAAACGCCCCCAAATCTTATAGATTGAACCCAAATCGTCATAGGCGATGGCGAGATCCGGTTTTAATTCGATGCCGCGCAAAAAACACTGTGTCGCTTCTTCAAAACGATCTTTAGCTTTCAGTACCATCCCAAGATTGTAGTGCGCGTTGGCGAAATTTGGACTCAACTCTATTGTCCGCCTCAAATGAGATTCCGCCTCGTCCAGTTGTCCCAACAGCTCCAAGGCATTGCCCATGTTGTTGAGCGCATCGGCATAATCCGGTTTCAGCGCCAGCGCGCGCTGATAATATGTCACAGCTTCCTGTTCCCTGCGCAATCCTTTAAGGGTCAACCCTAGGTTGTTCAACGCTTCTGGATGGTTCGGCTCGATCTCCAGAGACCTCTTCAGATACTTGACCGCTTCATCTCCCTTGCCAAGCTGACTGCAAACCGTCCCCAATAAATACAGAGTTTCCATATCGGTGGGTGTTTTGCGCAACGCTTTGCGATACGACGTTTCGGCTTCCTCCAGTCTACCCGCTTGATGTGCAATAAAAGCACTCTGGAAAAATTGATTGGCCTTGATAATTTTTGGTTTCATAAGTTCATTCCTGAGCGGGCTCTGATTTGGTGGACGGGCAAGTTATCTAAAGGCTAAAGGTATTTGAAAGTACATCTCGATTTCTAAGGTGGCGGGTTGCCCAATTGGCAAAATGCTAATTGCATTTGATGCTGATTCGATTTGAACTCAGGCATTTTGGAGGTACTGAGATTTAATTGAGAATCGAGTAAATACTTTCTTCGTGAGTTGGCGATAGTATTCAGGGCTACCATGTATCATCTCAGTCGATCTAAAATGTTGTGGCATCCCACCAAGTTCTTTGATCCAGTCCCTTGCGTTAAATACTGAACAGCCTACTGATTGATAAAGGTCGCAAAAGAATGAGTCGGTTATCGAAAAGAGATCGGTCATATCCGCAGGTTCGAGCGGTGGTTCGGTAACGACAAGGACAGAATAGCCTCTCGCCATAAATTTACACAGCAAAGCTAAGTGAGTTTTTCTCGACATTAGTAAATAGTGATGAAGATCGGTCACTTTTATCTGATGAAGCTTGATTCCGTAAGTTTGGTTTAGGTGTGGAATAAACCCCTTTGTAATTAGTTCGTTTCTTTGCAGGCCAACGTCTGTAATAAGCATGGGCTTGTTTGTGGTATGTATGCTTTTAGCAAAGCTTGCGGAATAGGTGTTTTCCCATCTGGCTTTTTGCTCTGGGTTATGGGGAGAAAGCAATTTCTCCTCGTCAAGATCAAAACGTAATGCGTGCCAATCAGATGCATTCATGATGGCGCCACCAACATATGCTACGTGTTGCTCATCAAGTACCTGAGCGATCATCCCCATATGAGAATCACCGATCAGCAGGATATTGGGAGGTTCTTCTGTATCATCGTTTGGTTTGTTACTCCACGTTTCGAGGATGATGTCGTCACAGATATCGGTTCCTGATCCAGCTTTCTCAAGGTCATTTGAAGCGACTGGCTTTGTGGCGACTGATATTTCTGGGGGAGCGGGTGTCACGACAACCCCAATACCCTCCCAGAACTGCTTCATCACAAACGCCACACCTGCGGATGACACCGAGCGCATGTTTTGCTCGAAGGACTGCCCCTTGAACGCCGGTGCGGTGATGAGTTCATAGGACGGGAAATAGTCAATATCCTCACGGATCTGGGCGAGATAACCCGCCGCCGATCTCAACACTGATTTCGAGTAGGTCGTCGCCGTCAAGACATGCTGCCCCGATGCTGTAGCTGTCAAAGGCACCGGGCTGACTGTCAGCAGGAAACGCAGGTTTGGATTGATTCTGCGTAGTTCATCAATAGCTTCGGTGAGATCATGCGCGACCTCGCACTCGTTGTAGTTATGAAAAACGTGATCCTCAGCAGAAAACGTTCCCCGAACGGTACCAGGGCACATCGGATAAACCATACCGTCCTTGTTGAGCCAGGCTTCGGTCATTCCCAAGGTGAAAATGAATAGATCTGCCTGCTTGATAGCTTCGAACATGGCAGCAAGGGTGGTCCGTCTTGCCGCCAGCATTTTTTCGGCAGATGAGAATCCTTCCACGGTAAGCGAAGGTCGGAACGGGTCGAAATATCGCCCATCATTCAGAAAGCTCTCCGTACTTTGTTCGGCTTTGCCCGTTACCCACATGACCCACTGCTTGAGCAATGCCGTCGTATAGATGTTGCCTGTACGAAACGAGAACACACCATAGCTCTGCTTGGCATGTTCCGCAGGGGGCAATTCGCTGAAAGCTGGTTCTGAATCCAGCCAACTGAAACCATTCTCTTTCAGTGACTTGCTGATATGTTGGGCGAAGCACGAGCCGAGCGTGATGATCTTGGTTGAACGGCTAGTGGGAAATTTCGGTCGCCATGCCAAGTCAATCTGGCGGGGATCTGGCTCGACAACAGCAGTCCTCCAAAAAGCTTGCTTAGGTAGGTTTGTGTAGGGATGGTTATGGTTTGACATGGCGTGAGATCAAGTAAGGTGTTTGGATCAACAAGTTCAGTTATGCCCTAGAGTATTTTTCCTGTGCTTCGGATGTAAGATGAACCGGACCATAAGCTGAAGGTTGTCCCCAGACATTATCCTTCCACCAAAGCCCGTCCTGAATCCACCACACGCGCGGATCGCGGAAACGATCTGCAGTGGCCCAGAATTCATCTTCACTCATGCCGACATAGTCGAGCCAATAGTAAAGATCCTGGGAAACCACGTGGTCGTGCTTACGTACCATTTCAATTCCCTGCGCGCGGGTCATATAGCCGGTACGGATATCTTTGGATGCATGGTCGGATGCCCGCCCATAGCCAAACTTTATGAATTTGAGCAGGTCGTGGGCGCCGTTCTCATATCGGTCATCCAGATTGGATACTGTTCGATACGTTCTTTCAAACGGTCTCTCAGATGGCTTCCAGCCGTATTTTTCCTGCACCAGACGGCTGTGCTGATTCGGGTCCCATTTAAAAAAATTGCCGATGTACAGGCCGCGGGTGCCAACCCTCAGGACTTCCTCATCGGAGGGATATTTCGCCCACGATAAATCCTTTTCCCTGAGCGGCTCAATCGGATCGTTGAGCATGTCATACCATTCAAACCCACGCAACGCATGCTCATGCCGTACACGTGCGCTGAATTCAACAAAATCATCCGGCTCGAACATGCCGGAAATATCCCACGCCGTTTCTCCCCACATCATGAGAGGAATATTAAATCTCACTGCAGCCTGGACCGGATAAGTCATGATGCCGCAATGCGCATGCCAGTTCATGTCCCCCATTTTTCTGAAACACAAGCGATTCAATTTTTTTAGGACCTCCACGCTTGGGCCGAAGACCAGGTGATCGGCATCAAAGACGTGGCGCATTCGGTCACGGTTATAGTCGCCTTCCGGCAAATAATTATTGCCATGGTACGTAACCAGAAGTGGCTTCAGGCCATACTCAGCGACCATGACATGGGTTTGGTAATAGCTGTCTTTGCCGCCGCTTACCGGGATCAGGCAGTCATAGTCGGACTTATTGTTCTTCCTGATCTCATCGATTTTCTGCTCGAATATTTGTCGGCGTTTTGCCCAGAATTCCGGGGTGAGCTTCTCGAACTCCTCAGCAGTCCTGCAACTCGCGCATATCCCTTCATCATCTATCGAAAGGTTTACTGCCGCAGCGGGATACATGCAACGGTTACAGTAGCTCATGGGTTGGTGCATCACGACTCCTTACATCGCCAGTAAATCGGGAGGCCGGACATTATGGCCACATTCGTGCAGATATTTTTTTGCAAGAAAGATGCTTTGATCGCTGTAGTGGAAGATATTGGCTGCGGCAACCGCATCCACATGCGTTTGCTCCAATGCTTCTGCAAGATGCGCCCAATCTCCAACGCCCCCACAGGCAATTACAGGAATATCGACATGTGTTGCTACTTTATCCAGCAATTCAAGATCATAGCCAGTTTTCATGCCGTCGCGATCGATCGAATTAAGCAGAATTTCTCCGGCGCCGAGTTGCTCAACCTGTTTGGCCCAATCTTGCGGCGTATAAGGCGTGGTCTGGATGCCGCCTCGCATCACCACCGGGTGTTTTTCATCCGTCACTTTCACATCGATTGAAATAACAATGCACTGTGAACCGAATTCTCTTGCCGCTGCCGCGACAAGTTGCGGCTCATCGAGCGCCGCGGTATTAATGGAAATTTTGTCTGCACCAAGTGCCAGACGTTTTTCAATATCATGTAGGGAGCGAATGCGCCCCCCCACGGTAATTGGCATGAAAGCAACCTTGGAAACATCTTCGATAATCTCGAAGATGCCGTGCCGATTGGGATGACCCAGGTCGTCGCGTCGCAAATCGTATGAATCATCACGCGTGATATCAAGATAAATCAGTTCGTCCGAAGCCCATTCACTCAATCTCTTGACGGCGGATATCGGATTGCCAAGATTTTGGTAACGCCGGAATTGCTTGCTTTGCACCAGCCAGCCATTACGCAGCAGAAGAACCGGGATCAGGCGTTTTTTTTTCATGTGGTGGACAGGAAATTCTTCATCAATTTTATGCCGGTACGCTGACTTTTTTCGGGATGAAACTGCACGCCAAATAAATTCTCATGTTGGATCACACTGCAGAACTCTTCTCCGTAATGGGTTGAAGCCAGCATGTGCCTGGGATTCGCCAGATTGAAGACGAAGCTGTGGACAAAATAAAAATCTGGATTGTCTTCCAGACCCTTCAATAAGGGTGACACTTGCTTGCAAATCACATTGTTCCAGCCGACGTGCGGCAATGGCAAATCGTTCACATCCAGTTTCTCGACACTTCCCGCAATCCATCCCAGGCCGACATGCTCGCCAAATTCCACACCACGGCTTGCCATTACCTGCATGCCTACACAGATTCCGAGAAAGGGCTTTTTCTCGATCAATACCGCTTGCTCCAAGGCATCCATCGGCAGGGTCTCCCGAATCTTGCGCATTGCTGTTCCAAAGGCACCCACACCTGGCAAGACAATGTGCGACGCATTCGCAATCTCCGCTGGCTCGTTGGAGATGACTACATCATCAATGAGCGTTGAAAGCAGATTGAAAACCGATTTCACATTGCCCGATCCGTAATCCAGAATACATACGCTTGTCATATCGTTCCTATTGGACCATGTCCCAATTCAACGCCGTTCCTTTACACAGCAAACGCTTGGCCTGCCGGCCTAGTATCGTGTCCAACTGCTTCGGCGGCAGACCATAACCGGGACGGATCGTGCGTACATTTTCCCCGGTAAATATTTCCCCAGCCTGAATATCTCGCACTACGTAGAGAGAACGGCGATATATCATCGATGCTTTTTCCGCTTCTGCTGGCTCGTATGTCACCTGCCCCAATGCTTGCCAGGCGCGATGAGATTCGGTCACTAACGCGCACATCTCTTCCGGTTCCAGTGAAAACGTTGAATCAACTCCGCCATCGGCGCGCCGCAAGGTAAAGTGTTTTTCGATCACGCTGGCACCTAATGCCACGCTCGCCACAGCCACGCCCACTCCCATCGTATGATCGGATAAGCCCACCTCACACCCGAAAAGTTCTCGCATATGAGGAATGGTCCGGATATGCGTGTTTTCCGGAGTGGCCGGATAAGTGCTGGTACATTTGAGCAGCACCAGCTCATTGCAGCCTGCTGCGCGTGCAGCGCGTACCGTATCATCGAGTTCCGCCACGCTCGCCATGCCGGTCGAAATAATCATTGGTTTACCCGTGGCCGCCACTTTGCGGATCAGTGGGATATCGGTGTTTTCAAACGAGGCAATCTTGTAGCAAGGAACATCCAGATTTTCGAGAAAATCTACCGCAGTTTCGTCAAATGGGGTGCTAAAACCGATCATACCCAGTTCATGGCAGCGATCAAAAATCGGCTTGTGCCATTCCCAGGGTGTGTACGCTTCCTGGTAAAGCTTGTATAAGGATTTCCCCTGCCATAGGCTACCCGGATCTGAAATGAAAAACTCGCCTTTATCCAGATCAAGGGTCATGGTGTCGGCGGTATACGTCTGAATCTTCAACGCATGCGCCCCGGCCGTGGCGGCAGCCTCGACAATTGCCAACGCTCGCTCAAGAGATTGGTTATGGTTGCCGGACATCTCGGCGATGACGAAGGGAGTCTGCCCAAGTCCAATGGCTCGCCCCGCGATGTTTACTACTGTTTTATTGGTCATTTTCTGCTTTCTCAATTTTGATCAGGTAACGCTTGCCTCGATAGTCGAAAAACGCCGGGTATCTTTGAGAATCAACAACACGTAGTAGATCAAATTGTTCGGCGATCGGTTTGTCCGGATCGAGTTGGCTATCTGCTGGTGATCTTTTTGGCATGTATACGCCAGGGTCACCTAGTTGTTGAACTGGTCTGACTTTCTCAAATTGATCG
>JAYUYT010000116.1:0-10053 GCA_043752345.1 Nitrosospira sp. | reverse complement strand
CGCAAGGCGCGCGACGTAGGTCGTAGTTTGGCCTACGAGGCCAAGGAGCGCAACACGGTAAGCGCCAGATTTTGCCGCAACCCTACGGGACGGGGCTTTGCAGGCGGTCTGCTTTGTCAGGCTCGTAGCGAAGGGAATGACCATTCGCGTCCTCGCCTTTCGTGCATTCCATCCCGCAAAGCCGCCGTCGCGCCCGCGTGGGACTTGTTCAGTGGTTCCCTAAATAGTTGGGCAAGCGAGGGGCCTTGAAAAACAGAGGCGATGCAATCATTGTCTGCGCCTGTAGCATAAAACCCGACCACTTTCTGTCCTCCAGCTGACAGTAGAAATCGGTAGAATTGGCACCATGATTACATTGTGAGTCATTAGCAATATTCCACTGCTGGATAACTTGCGATTTTGATGGGCTCATTTTGCTCAAAAAAGCAGCCGGTTCTGGTAAATACGTTGTTGATTTATATCGAGAAACATTATGAGCCTTCTAGGCCGCTTCCATTTTTTCCTGCTGCTCTGTTTGCTTCCCTCTATGGCACAGCCTGCTGCCATAGATAGCCTCAAGTCTTTCATTCACGGTACGCGTACCGTTCGAGCAGGGTTTTCACAGACCTTACTCGACAGAAATATGCAGGTGGTGCAGAAAACGAGCGGCACCATGCAATTCGAACGCCCTGGCAAGTTTCGATGGATGTACGAAAAGCCTTATGAGCAACTGATCGTCGGTGATGGCGTCAAGGTATGGTTTTACGACCGTGATCTTAATCAAGTCACGGTGCGCAAGCTGGATCTTGCCATCGGTAGCAGTCCGGCTGCGCTGCTTGCCGGCAGCAGCGCCATTGAATCCAATTTCGTCCTCGGCGAAAGCGGCATGATGGGTGGGTTGGAATGGCTGGAAGCCAGACCCAAGACCAAGGAAGGTACATTTGAATTGGTGCGCTTGGGATTTACCCCGGAGGGGGTGCTGACGGCA
Source organism: Nitrosospira sp. (assembly GCA_043752345.1). GTDB lineage: Bacteria > Pseudomonadota > Gammaproteobacteria > Burkholderiales > Nitrosomonadaceae > VFJL01. The sequence goes on along the minus strand of JAYUYT010000116.1, from coordinate 9,086 downwards.
ATGGAATTGCGCGATAATTTTGGTCAGACTACGGTGCTTATATTTTCCGGACTGGAGAAAAATCCCAAGCTCGCACCCGGCTTGTTCAAATTCACTCCACCCGAGAGCGCGGACGTGATCAGTGACTGATCTGTTCGAAAAATACAAACCGGCAGCACCACTGGCGGAACGGCTGCGCCCCGAGAGGCTGGAAGATGTCATCGGTCAGGCACATCTGCTGGGGGCAGGCAAACCATTGCGGCTTGCATTCGAATCTGGCAAACCTCATTCCATGATCCTGTGGGGGCCGCCCGGCACCGGCAAAACCACTTTGGCGCGACTTATGGCGCTGGCATTTGACGCTGAATTCGTTGCACTGTCAGCGGTGTTGTCGGGGGTCAAGGACATCCGTAATGCTATTGAGCGAGCGCAAATGGTGTTGCAGCAATCGGGGCGCCATACCATTCTGTTCGTGGATGAAGTACACCGCTTCAACAAGTCACAGCAGGATGCGTTTCTGCCGTATGTCGAGCAGGGACTGGTGACCTTGATCGGCGCCACCACCGAAAACCCTTCGTTTGAAGTTAACAGCGCATTGTTGTCACGCGCCCAGGTTTACGTACTCACCGCCCTGTCCGAAGACGAACTGGCCGCCTTGTTCAAGCGAGCGTGCAACCACGCGCTACAGGGGTTGAGTTTCACCGATGCCGCAAGAGATTTATTGATCGGATACGCTGACGGTGATGCGCGGCGCTTGCTTAATCTGCTGGAACAGGTGAAAACCGCGGCGGAAACCGAGGGGGTCGCAGAAATCGGCGTGGATTACGTGCGTAATGCGCTTTCCAGCAATGTGCGCCGTTTCGACAAAGGTGGGGATGAATTCTACGACCAGATTTCGGCGCTGCATAAGTCAGTACGCGGCTCCAACCCGGACGCAGCGCTTTACTGGATGTGCCGCATGCTGGACGGGGGCGCCGATCCGCTTTACATCGGCCGACGGTTGATCCGCACGGCAGTAGAAGACATCGGTCTGGCTGACCCGCGCGCACTGCAAATGGCACTGGACGCCTGCGAAACTTACGAGCGCTTGGGTAGCCCGGAAGGCGAACTGGCATTGGCACAAGCGACGCTGTATCTGGCCTGCGCGCCCAAGAGCAACGCTGCCTACGTGGCGTATAATAAAGCCCGGTCTTTCATCACAGGTGACAAGTCGCGCCGGGTGCCGGAACATTTGCGCAATGCGCCCACCAAACTGATGAAGGAGCTGGGTTTTGGGCGCGAATACCGTTATGCTCACGACGATCCGGAAGCCTATGCTGCCGGAGAAAATTATCTTCCAGACGGCATGACAGAGCAAAAGTTTTATCAGCCGACAACGCGCGGACTGGAAGGAAAGATCTCGGAAAAATTGGTGCATCTGCACGCACTGGACAAACAGGCGAAGAAGAAAATCTAGAAGTTCCTGCGCCCGCCAGGCTGTGGACACAACGCACGTGATTTGGAGTTTGCATGCTAGATATTCAGCTATTACGCACCGATCTGGAAAATGTTGCTGGGCGCCTTACCCTACGTGGCCATGTCTTTCCCGTGGCGGAATTCAATTCACTGGAAGCCGAGCGCAAAACCATCCAGACCCGTACCCAGGAATTACAGGCACAGCGCAACGCTGCTTCCAAACAAATTGGTTACGCCAAAAGCAAAGGTGAGGATGCCAGCGCCATTCTGGCGAAAGTAGCTGATCTTGGTGATGAACTTAAGCAGGCCGAGACCCATCTCGAGAGAATCCAATCCCAGTTGCAACAGCTGCTGCTCAGCGTTCCTAATCTACCGCATGACAGCGTACCGGAAGGCAGGAGCGAAGCCGATAATCAGGAGGTACGCCGCTGGAGTACACCGCGCATATTTGATTTCACGGCAAAAGATCATGTGACTATCGGCGAAGACTTGGGGCTGCTAGATTTCGAGACTGCCGCGAAACTCAGCGGGGCGCGCTTCAGTCTGTTGCAAGGCGGGCTTGCACGGCTGCATCGTGCACTGGCGCAATTCATGCTGGAGACACATACGCAGGAACATGGCTATACTGAAACTTACGTACCGTATCTGGTCAATGCGGAGAGCTTGCACGGTACTGGCCAGTTACCAAAATTTGCAGAGGACCTGTTTTCTGTGCCGCACGGAGAGCAGGGGAATTATTATCTGATTCCCACTGCTGAAGTCCCGCTCACCAACACCGTGCGCGACCAGATTGTTGCACTGGAATCGCTGCCGATCAAGCTCACTGCGCACACGCCCTGCTTCCGCTCCGAAGCGGGCAGCTACGGCAAGGACACGCGCGGCATGATCCGCCAGCACCAGTTCGACAAAGTGGAGTTGGTACAGATTGTTCATCCGCAGAAATCTTATGAAGCATTGGAAGAACTTACCGGGCATGCCGAAAAAATCCTGCAGAAACTGGCGCTGCCTTATCGCGTGATGGCACTCTGCACCGGCGATATGGGGTTTTCCGCTGCCAAGACTTACGATATCGAGGTGTGGCTGCCTGCGCAAAATACTTACCGTGAAATCTCTTCGTGCAGCAATTGTGAGGCATTCCAGGCACGACGCATGCAGGCTCGCTTTCGCAACGAGAAGGGCAAGCCGGAATTGCTGCATACCCTGAATGGCTCAGGGCTGGCAGTAGGGCGCACGCTGGTGGCGATGCTGGAGAACTACCAGAATGCCGATGGTAGCGTGGCCATTCCAGAAGCCTTGCGCCCCTATATGGGTGGCCTCGACCGGCTTGCCGCGCAGAATAAAAAATGAATTACGCATCACTTGTCTCATCACTTTAGGAGGTCTTTCATCATGCAGAATGAAACCGGCAACAATGTTGGCAACAGCAACGATACCACCAAGCTCGAAGCCGAGGTGCGCAGCGCCGTCGCGCAAGGCGACAACGTTCAGGAAACAGTGCAGCACCTGACGCTCGCAGCGCTGAGCGCGCAAATCCATGATCTTGCGTCTTTACGCCGCATCATGACTGCGGTGATGCAGGGTGCGCGTGAAGGAGCGCAGCAAAAGTTGCAGCAAACGACTGCCCAGGCACATACGGCGCGAACCCAGTTAACCGATGCCGTCGCCGGCCTAGATGCTGCACTGGCGCAGCTTGCCGAAGCTTCAAAACTGGCAGTGGAGGAGGCGACGGGGCGGGCGCAGAAATTTTCCCATGAGGAGCTCGCGCGCGCGCGCGCCGACCTGGAAAGCCTGGAGACCTTGTTCCTGGAAACGCTGCAAGTCTCGGCATCGGCTGCCAAAGGACTGGTAGCAGACACCCTGCATGACCTGGTCACTCATGCGAAACGCAATGGTACCGCCGTTGGCAGCCAGTTGAAAGCTACCCTGACTACCCTCACCCAGCAGATGACATCGGTCGGCCATGCTCAACTGGAAGCGGGCATGAAGTTGACGCATGCCACCACCGATCTGCTGCGCAAAATTACCGCTGGCGTACTCAGCGGCTTGGCAGAGCGGGTCAAGCCAGGCGACAAGCCCAAGGATAACTAATGCTCTGGCAGGCACTGATGGCGGCGCGCGACCTCGGCCGTCTGCATGAGATCGCCTCGATCCTGATTCGCCACGGTTTCGGCAACATGGTGCGCAGGATGGGCCTTGCCAGTGCGCTGGAGCTGGCCGGCCGAGTATTACACTGGCATGCAGCAGAGGAAATGGCCCACCTCGAACCTCATGCCCGGGTGCGACGAGCACTGGAGGAACTGGGGCCGACTTTCGTCAAGCTTGGCCAGATTCTCGCTACCCGCGTAGACCTGTTTGCACCCGAGTGGATCGCCGAATTCAGCAAGTTGCAGGACAGCGCGCCTGCCGCTGCCTACCCTGAGATACATCAGCAACTCACCGAAGACCTGGGCGCCACGCCCGAGGAAGTATTCTCTGCGTTTGATCCACAGCCTCTGGCGGCTGCATCCATCGCCCAAGTACACCGTGCCCGCCTCAAAGATGGCAGCGAGGTGGTGGTCAAGGTGCGCCGGCCCGGCATCCTGCCGATCATCGAGTCTGACCTGCGCTGGCTGGCGAGGTTGGCAGAATGGGCTGAGACGGAAAGCCCGGAGTTGCGCTATTTCCGCCCACAGGAAGTGGTGCGACAGTTTGCCCAATCACTGCGGCACGAGCTCGATTTTGCTGCAGAATGCCGCAATGCTGAATGCATTGCAGCAAATTTTGCAGGGTATTCCGACCCGGATTCCCCCCGTAACCCACCTGTTGGCGACACCGCACCTGCGCTCATCGTTATCCCTCGTGTCTATTGGCAATGGACCGGAGAGCGGGTATGTGTGCAGGAGTACATCGATGGCATCCCCGGGCGCGACCTTGGTGCTGTCGATCGTGCCGGGCTTGACCGCAAGATACTCGCCCATCGCGGCGCGCGTGCGGTGCTGAAAATGATCGTCAAGGACGGTTTATTTCATGCCGACCCGCATCCGGGTAACGTGTTTTATTTACCCGGCAACCGCATCGCTTTCATCGACTTCGGCATGGTAGGGCGGCTTACCGAAGAACGCCGCGACCAGCTAGTCCACCTCTTGCTGGGCTTGGTGCAGCACGATCCCACGCGTGTCATTGATGTACTGCTCGACTGGACGAGCGACGGTGTAATGGATGAAAGCGGTCTGACACTGGCAATTCAGACTTTCGTCGAGCAATACCATGGCATGCCGTTAAAGCAGCTTAAATTTGGCACCATGTTCTCGGAAATCGTGGCCAACTTGCGCGAGTACCGGCTGGTGCTGCCACCTGATTTAGCGCTGCTCGTCAAGGCATTCATCTCACTCGAAGGCATGGGATGTGAACTTGACCCGGACTTTGACATGGCCGGTGAAGCGCTGCCACTGCTACGTGACGAAATGGCCGCTCGCTATACTCCCTCGGCGCTGGTTAAACGCGGCTGGCGGGCGACCAGCGAAATGATTGGCATCATCGCTGACTTGCCGCATGATCTCTCCCGGCTGCTGCGCGCTGCCCGACGCGGCAAACTGGATATTCACATTGATGTCACGCACCTCAAACACGTTGGCGACCAACTCGATGGCGCTGTCAACCGGCTCGCTGCTGGTCTCATTGTCGCTGCGCTCATTGTCGGCTCCTCCATCGTCATGACCGTAACTGGTGGCCACACTTTGTTTGGATTTCCTCTCTTTGGAGTGCTCGGCTCCTTCTGCGCGACGATCGGCGGAATATGGCTATTGCGTTCAATCTGGCGCAGCAATAAAGCAGACCGGGAGAGCAAGCCGTAATGCGAAGCAGGGGGATTCTGCGAAACTGATACGGCCTTAGCCGCTATTGACATGCAAAATGCATTTTTCAAAATGGCGGGCGAATATGCCCGCCATTTTTTGTGACTAGCCCTTCAGTGCGGACATCGGTGCACCAAAATTGATGTGGAAAGCTGCCCCACCAATCACAAGTGCCGGTACCGATTTAACACCAGCCGCTTCAGCGGCTGCAATGCGCCCTGATTGCTCGCCGAGATGCACGTGTTCCACTTCGTAACGGGCGGGATCCAGAGCATCAGCAATCTGGCGCTCGGCTTCAACACAGACGGGACAACCAGCATGATAAAAAATAGCAGGTGTTTTCATAAGTTAATCTCCAGAAATTTTAGATGTCCGTGGGGGCTACCCACGTTCGCAAGAACCAATAAACTGTAAATGCGACCTGCTAATTATAATCGCTAGCCGCATTCTCACGCCAGCAGCTTGTCGGGCTTAAACCCGGAAACAATCATATCTTGCTGATTATAAATCGTTAAATCACATTGTTATAAACCGTAATTTATTGCGCCGAATTCTCCACCTTCAGTGACAGCGCCAGTGCATACAACATCTTTCTGCTTTCGCCGGTAATTTCCGCTGCCAGTTTTACTGCCTGCTTCAATGGCAAATTCTCCAGCAGCAACTCCAGCGTATGCCGGGATTGATCGCTGATTCCAGCCTCATCCTGAACTTCCGCACCGGACAGCAGCAGCACAAATTCCCCTTTCTGCTGGTTGACATCGGCTTGCAGCCACGCCAAGGCATCACCTAGCGCACAGGTGTGGATGGTTTCGAACAATTTCGTCAACTCTCTCGCAAGAGTAAGTTGGCGCTGCGCTCCCAACACCGTAACCAAGTCTGCTACACATTCGAGAATACGGTGGGGTGCCTCATAAAATACCAGCGTATAGGGTTGTAACTTTAATCCTTCCAATGCGCGTTTGCGTGCCCCAGTCTTGACTGGGAGAAATCCGTAAAACAGAAAATGCGGTTCGGCGATTCCGCCCGCTGACAACGCACACAACGCGGCGTTTGCGCCGGGTACTGGCGTCACCCTGTAGCCCTGTTCGCGCACTATGCTAACCAGAATAGCCCCGGGGTCGGAGACTCCTGGGGTGCCGGCATCGGTGACCAGGGCGACAGACTTCCCCGCTGCGAGCAAGGTGACAATCTTCTCCGCAGCCGTGCGTTCGTTATGCTGATGCAGGGCCATCATCTTCCCAGCTATCGCGTGATGCGCCAGCAAATGCCCGGTAGTACGCGTATCCTCAGCAGCGATCACGTCCACCGCCGCAAGTACATCCAGCGCGCGCAGACTGATATCGCGCAGATTCCCTATCGGGGTGGCAACCACATATAATGTGTTTTTGGGTAGCATGGTTTCACACTGCTGCATTTCGTTCCGATTTTTCTGTCTGCTGTTGATCGCTGCACTATACGGTAGCCCGTGGCCATTTTCCACCTGACCGGTAAAATCGGCCAATGTTGCGTGGCAGTGCAGCGGATAGCGTAGCACCGAATCACGCCGAGATCTGGCGATAGCGAGGTACGCTAAAATGAATGGTGGCGAAGCCGAACAATATGCAGCAGAATTTCTGCAACGGCAGCACCTTGTTTTGCTGGAAAGGAACTACCACTGCCGCTTTGGTGAGATCGATCTCATCATGCATGATGGCGCGACATTAGTGTTCGTCGAGGTAAGGATGCGTACAAGTCAGGTTTTTGGCGGTGCGGCAGCCAGCATCACACTATCCAAACAGACAAAACTGTTACGTACGGCACGGCACTACCTTGCCAGGTTAAAATCTGTACCACCATGCCGCTTTGATGCTGTGTTATTGTCCGGCAGCGATGGCCTGGAAGTAGAGTGGATCAAGAATGCTTTCGGTGAATAACAGGAGTGGAGTACATGAAAAATACGAACCGAAACTGTCTACTATTTGCCTTGTTGTTGCCGGCACTCTCCGGCTGTGAAATATTCGTTGCCACTGGCATCATCACCGGCCTTGGTACCGGTCTTGCGGTATCTGAAGACCGCCGTACCAGTGGTACTTTTGTTGAAGATGAAGGAATTGAATTAAAGAGTGCCAAACTTCTCCGAGAGAAACTGGGCGCTAATGTGCATGTCAATGTCACCAGTTTCAACCGTAACGTGCTGCTCACCGGAGAAGCGCCCACCGAAGCCATGAAAAAAGAAGTCGAGAGTCTGATCAAGGACATAAGCAACGTGCGCAATGTCACCAACGAAATAGCGGTCGCTAACATCAGCACGCTCATTTCCAGAAGTAACGACATGGTAATCACAACAAAAGTCAAAGGGCGCTTCCTGGATAGTGGCAGGTTTCAGATAAATCATGTAAAAGTGGTGACGGAAAACGGTGTGGTCTACTTGCTGGGAATGGTTAAACGTCAAGAAGCTGAAAGTGCAGCGGAGATTGCCAGTTCCACCAGCGGAGTACTGAAAGTAGTAAAAGTATTCGAGTACCTGGATTGATCTCAAAATCCCGGATGCCTGTGCCAGAGAACTACTTCTGATGGCGCTGCAATCATTTCTCCTGGTCGCAGGATTGGACGAAGATATGCGCCGTAGTACTCAGCGGCTGATTTCCTGACTGTTTATCCTCCGCCTATGCTCCCTCCTGATTTCCTCGCTCAGCTCCAATCTCTGCTTCCTTCGAACCGGCTTTATACCGATCCGGTCGATTGCTACGCCTATGCCTATGACAACAGTCGAAAAATTTTCCCGCCAGAAGCAGTCGCGTTTCCGCTCACATCGGGCGAAGTGCTCGGTATTGTAACGCTGTGCAATAGCCATAAAATCCCGCTCACGCCACGTGGGCGCGGCACTGGCACCGCAGGCGGAAGCCTTCCTGAGCAGGGCGGCGTGGCATTGTCGCTGGAGCGCATGTTGCGCATCATCACAGTCGATCCAGCGAATCGCGTTATCGTGGTGGAACCTGGTGTGCTTAATCAGTCAGTGCAAGATGCGGCCAGCGCCTGCGGATTTTTCTGGCCACCTGATCCTTCCAGTGCGGCTTACTCCAGCATAGGCGGCAATCTTGCCACCTCCGCTGGCGGTCCACACGCAGTGAAATATGGCACCACCCGCGATCACGTACTGGGGTTGAGAGCTGTAACAGGCAAGGGCGATGTTATCAAGACTGGTTGCTATACCACCAAAGGAGTGGTGGGATATGACCTCACCCGACTTCTAATTGGTTCCGAGGGAACGCTGGCTGTCATCACCGAAGCAACACTCAAGCTCACCCCCCTGCCACAAGCCACGGGCGGCATTACCGCACATTACCGCGATGCTGCGAGTTGCGCTGCAGCGATCGTTGCCATCATGGCGCTTCCTCAAGTGCCCAGTGCTCTTGAGTTTCTGGATGCGGGCTCATTGAACCTGATACGTGGACGCTTTCCCGAAATGCTGCCAACGGACACCTGCGCCATGCTGATGATCGAGGTGGATGGATCTTCCCGTGATATCCTGGACTCAACTGAAGCAATTATTTCTGCCTGCCATAACAACGGATTGCTGCGTGCAGAGCGAGTGGCAGATACCGCCACTTTGTGGCGAGCCCGCAAAGCATTGTCGCCATTACTGCGCGATATCGCACCCAAAAAGATCAATGAAGATGTGGTTGTGCCGGTTACTGCACTGCCGGAATTTCTGGATGGACTAATGCAACTGAGCGGCAAATATCAGGTTGCCAATGTTAATTTTGGTCATGCCGGCAACGGCAATATACACGTCAATCTGCTGGTGAACCCGGACAATAGCGGTGAAATGGAACGGGC
>JAYUYT010000115.1:0-4048 GCA_043752345.1 Nitrosospira sp. | reverse complement strand
GTAAGGTTAAAGTTATCAATCTTACAGAAGGGGTGTTCCCCACGCGCGTGGGGATGAACCGGCAGTGCCAGCACCGCCAGCCGCACTGAATATGTGTTCCCCACGCGCGTGGGGATGAACCGACTGTTGCACATTAGTGATCCAACACGATTGACTGAACTGCTGGAAAATGGTGTCGGTTCCGCTAAAAGTTTCGGTTGCGGCCTGCTGCTGGTATGGCGGCTATAAAGCAGCTTGCATTTGAAACTGGTTAAAGTGATACTGCATTGCATCTGTAATGCAAAGAGGAGTAAATGATGAAAACCGTGACTAAAACTTCTACTATTCCGCCGCTACGGGTGAACGAGGAGGTACGTGCCGCTGCCGAGGCTGCGCTAATGGAAGGTGAAACGCTTTCTGGTTTTGTGTTGGAGGCAATTCAATTCAATATCCAGCGCAGAGCGCTGCAGCAGGAGTTTGTCGCGCGTGGTTTGGCAGCACGAGATGAGGCACGCCGGTTGGGCAGGTATGTTTCGGCAGACGAGGTGCTGGCGGGGCTCGATAAAACGCTGGCACGCTCGCGCCAGGCGGCTGCCCGCAAGTGAGTTACACGGTTCGGTTTGCACCTGCTGCTGCGAGAGATTTGCAACGCCTGTTCGATTTCCTAGCTGAGCGGGATGCGAAAGCTGCCAGGCGTGCCCGCTCAGCTATTGCCAAGGGCATCGAATTCTTGCGTACTTTTCCATTCAGTTGCCGCAAGGCATCGCCGGAATATCCCCTGTTGCGCGAGTTGATTATCAGTTTCGGGGAAAATGGCTACGTCGCGCTGTTTGAAATCGAGGACAGTCAGACCGTGACTGTGCTGGCCATACGTCATCAGCGCGAAGAAGATTTCTTTTAAAATCTTTCCATGTCTGAGCTTCTGCTACCTCTCAAACCTATTCCGATCAAGGAACGTCTTCCATTCTCTTTGTGAAGAAATGACATCTCGACGTGCTGGATGGTGCATTCGTGGTGGTGGACAAGACCGGTGTGCACACACATGTGTCATTGGTGGCGTGGCGTGGCGTATCTGATGCCGGAACCGGGGACGCGCGTTTCTCACGCGGCAGTTGCGCTGGCGGCAAGAGTAGGTACGTTGCTCGTTTGGGTGGGTGAGCCTGGAGTCCGCTTATATTCTTTAGGCCAGGCGGGGCGCGCGCCGACTGGCTCCTTTATCGTATTCCCCGCACGCGTGGGGATGATGTTAGCTTCAGTGATCCAGACATGGCGCGACTGCAATCTCGCGCCGTCATCCGGTTTCGGTTTCCTTTATGCAGCTTGCGACAAAGCGTAGAATCAGAATACTCCCCAGCTACCGACTTTATCCTCATGTCCAGACCACCTCTCGATCTCACCGAAACCCAGGTCAGCAGCGTGCACGTGTTTGACGGTCACCTGCTGCAAGTGCACGCTGACCAGGTTCATCTGCCCGATGGCAAACAGATGGTGCGCGAGTACATTACCCACCCCGGCGCGGTCGTCATCATTCCGCTGCTGGACACCGGTGAACTGGTGCTGGAGCGCCAGCATCGCTATCCGCTACACCGGGATTTTTACGAATTGCCCGCCGGAAAAATTGATCCTGGCGAAGATCCGCTGGCGTGCGCGCAGCGCGAACTGCTGGAAGAAACCGGTTATACCGCGGCGAGCTGGCGTTATCTTGCCACCCTGCATCCCTGCATCGGTTATTCCGATGAAAAACTAATGTATTACCTGGCGCAGGGACTCGTATTGCAGAGTGCAAATCTAGATGACGGCGAACATCTGGAAGTGTTCACACTAACGCTGACGGAAGCACTGGAGTGGGTCAAGGCGGGGAAGATCACCGATAACAAAACCGTTTCCGGCCTGTTCTGGGTAGAGAAGGTGGTGAGTGGTGAGTGGTGAGTGGTGGTCTTTATTCGGTAAAGAATTCGCGCACTTTGTCCATCCAGGATTTGGCGCGAGGGCTGTGACGAGAACTGTCTTCCTGGTTGAGAACTTCCAACTCCTGTAGCAGTTCTTTCTGGCGGGCGGTAAGCTTGACCGGCGTTTCCACTATCATGTGGCACAGTAAATCACCGTGGGTGTGGCTGCGCACACCTTTGATGCCTTTGCCACGCAAGCGGAAAATCTTTCCACTCTGGGTTTCAGCCGGTATCTTGATTTTAGCGTGGCCGTCGAGTGTGGGGATCTCGATTTCTCCGCCCAGTGCGGCGGTGGTAAAGCTGATCGGCATTTCACAGTGCAGATCATTGTGGTCGCGCTGAAACACGGAGTGGGACAACAGATGCATGACCACATACAAATCTCCTGCTGGGCCACCGTTGACCCCGGCCTCGCCTTCGCCAGATAAGCGAATACGATCGCCTTCATCCACTCCGGCGGGAATTTTTACTGACAGCGTTTTATGCTGTTTAACGCGCCCCGCGCCGTGGCACGTGCCACAGGGACTGGCAACGTACTTGCCGTTACCGTGGCATTTAGGGCAGGTTTGCTGGATCGAGAAGAACCCTTGCTGCATCCTCACTTGGCCATGGCCGTTGCAGGTAGGACAGGTGACAGGTGTGGTGCCAGCTTTGGCGCCGCTGCCATGGCAGGTCTCGCAGGCTTCCATCGTGGGAATGCGTATTTTGGTTTCAGTGCCGCGCGCAGCCTGTTCCAGCGTAACTTCCAGGTTGTAGCGTAGGTCTGAACCACGATAGACGTTGGACTGTCCTCCTGCGCGTCCCCCGAAGATGTCACCGAAGATGTCGCTGAATGAGTCGGCGAATCCGTGCGCACCGCCACCGGCACCCGCTGTGCCGGAATCAACTCCAGCGTGACCGTACTGATCGTAAGCCGTGCGCTTGCTGGTATCGGATAGAATTTCGTAAGCCTCTTTGGCTTCCTTGAAATGCTCCTCCGATTTGGGATTATCCGGATTGCGGTCCGGATGGTGTTTCATCGCCAGCTTGCGATAAGCTTTCTTGATTTCGTCTTCGCTGGCGTCGCGGTTAATACCCAGCACTTCATAGTAATCGCGTTTGCTCATATTATTTTCCTGTTACCAGGGCATGATGCATGCCGCTGAATAAGTCTCCCAACGCAGGTGACCATCTTGTCCGTTTCGCCCTCTTTCGTTCTCTATCGAATAGGAAAGTCACTGGAGATTGCCTCATGTTCAGGTCATTACATTTTTCCCGCTAAATGCCAAAAACGCAGAGCATAGCGGAGAATAATTCAGTCGCTTCTCCGCGCCTCTGCGCCTTGGCAATTCAAGCATATGCTTATTTCTTGTCTTTCACTTCCTCAAACTCGGCATCAACCACATCACCTTCCACCGGCTTCTCACCTCCACCACCATGTGGCTCCGAGCCCGCACCAGACTGGGCCTGCTGTTGAGTCTGCTCCTGGCTATACATCTTCTCTGCCAGCTTGTGCGAAGCTTCCGTCAGCGCCTGGGTTTTCGCCTCGATGGTGTCCTTGCTGTCGGACTTGAGCGCTTCCTCGGCGTCTTTCAACGCGGCTTCGATATTAAACTTTTCGTTATCCTCCAGCTTGTCGCCGTATTCTTTCAGTGATTTTCTTACCGAATGTATCATCGCGTCACACTGATTGCGGGCAGTGACCAACTCAAGTGCTTTGTGATCCTCCTCAGCATGAGCTTCGGCATCTTTCACCATGCGTTGGACTTCTTCATCCGACAGGCCGGAGCTTGCCTGGATCTTGATCTTGTTTTCCTTGCCAGTCGCCTTGTCCTTGGCTGACACATGCAGTATACCGTTGGCATCGATGTCGAATACCACCTCAATCTGCGGCATACCACGCGGCGCGGGGGGAATATCACTCAGGTTGAACTGCCCCAAGCTCTTGTTGCCGGATGCCATATCCCGCTCGCCTTGTAGGACATGGATGGTCACCGCCGTCTGATTCTCATCGGCAGTGGAAAATACCTGCTGCGCCTTGGTCGGGATGGTAGTATTTTTCTGGATCAGCTTGGTCATCACGCCGCCCATGGTTTCGATGCCCAGCGATAGCGGGGTGACATCCAGCAACAGCACATCTT
>JAYUYT010000114.1:0-10061 GCA_043752345.1 Nitrosospira sp. | reverse complement strand
CTGGAGTTACTGCAACAGAAAGGCTGGCAACTGGGTGGAGAAGGCTCCGGCCATATCATTTGTATCGACAAGCATACTACCGGCGACGGCATCATTTCCGCGCTGCAAGTACTGCATGCAATGCGAGATTGCGGCAAGACTTTGGCCGGACTTATGCGCGGCATTACGCTTTATCCGCAACGGTTGATCAACGTAAAGGTTGCCAAGGGGTTTGATTTTCAAATTAGCACGCAGATCAAGGCTGTTCAAGCGGCAGCCGAACAAGATCTTGACAGCAATGGGCGCGTGCTGCTGCGCGCATCAGGTACCGAGCCGCTGGTGCGAGTGATGGTGGAAGGTGAGTCGGAACAGAAGGTTAAGCGCTGGGCAGAACAGATAGCCGGGGCCGTGCGGAGCGCTGCAGCCGGTTAAAAAGCCGTCAGCTGATTGTGGTTTCAAAAGTTGCAGAAATGCGTCAGGTTGCACCATGTTCTTTCCTTCCTACTTCATTTCGGGGACGAGGCGAGCAATCGCTGTTCTCGAGTGTCCGCTACGACGGATTGTCACACCCAGACTGGATGTTTCTGTCGTTCATGTACAGTGCATCGGGTTGCCCCTCAACGGGAGCTATGGGAGAATGCAATTTGTGCCAGGATTCATCTGAAATTTTATAAGCCCCCTGCAGTTAGCCCCCATTTTTTTATCAAAGGAAGAAGCTGTGACAGTCGTTCGTTTACCGGATGGTTCGGAGCGTAAATTTGAGCAGCCGGTGACGGTGATGGAAGTCGCAGCGTCGATTGGTGCGGGATTGATGCGCGCAGCGCTGGCCGGTAAGGTCAATGGCAGACTCATGGATACGTCTCACCGTATCGAAGCCGACTGTGATCTGGCGATCATCACCGAAAAAGATACAGAGGGGCTGGAAGTCATACGTCATTCCAGCGCGCACTTGCTGGCGCACGCGGTGAAGGAGCTGTTTCCCGAAGCGCAGGTCACCATCGGACCGGTGATCGAGGACGGTTTTTATTACGACTTTTCTTACAAGCGCCCGTTTACGATGGAGGATCTGGCGGCGATCGAAAAGCGTATGGCGGAAATAAGCAAACGCGATCTGAAAGTGGAGCGCAAGGTATTAGAGCGCTCTGAAGCGATCAATTTCTTCAAGAACCAGGGTGAGCACTACAAGGCACAGATCATCGAGGCCATCCCGGGCGATGAGGACGTGTCACTTTATTCCCAGGGAAATTTTACCGATTTGTGCCGTGGCCCGCATGTGCCGGCTACCTCCAAGCTCAAGGTGTTCAAGCTGATGAAGGTGGCGGGTGCGTATTGGCGCGGTGATTCACGCAATGAAATGCTGCAGCGGATTTATGGCACGGCCTGGGTCAAGAAGGAAGACCAGGATGCTTATCTGCATCGGCTCGAAGAAGCTGAAAAGCGTGATCACCGCAAGCTCGGCAGGCAACTGGATTTGTTCCACATTCAGGAAGAAGCGCCAGGCATGGTGTTCTGGCATCCCAAAGGCTGGATCATCTGGCAACAGGTAGAGCAGTACATGCGGGAGGTATTCCGCGATAACGGCTATCTGGAAATCCGCACACCGCAAGTTCTCGACAAGGGATTGTGGGAGCGTTCCGGACATTGGGAAAATTTCCGCGAGAACATGTTCACTACGCATTCAGAGCAGCGCGATTTTGCGGTCAAGCCGATGAATTGCCCTGGCCATGTTCAGGTATTTAACCAGGGACTGAAAAGCTACCGCGATTTGCCACTGCGGTTGGCGGAGTTCGGCTCATGTCATCGCAACGAACCGTCCGGTGCGCTGCACGGCATCATGCGGGTGCGTGCTTTCACCCAGGACGATGCGCATATTTTTTGCACTGAGGCCCAGATACAAGGCGAGGTGATGCAATTCATCGACCTGTTGCAGACGGTCTATACTGATTTCGGTTTTAATGAGGTTCTGGTGAAGCTTTCCACTCGCCCGCAGAAGCGAGTTGGTTCGGAAGAACAGTGGGATAAGGCGGAAGCCGCGCTGGAGTCCGCATTGAATCACAAGAAACTGGTGTGGGAGTTGCAGCCTGGTGAAGGTGCATTCTACGGCCCGAAAATCGAATTTTCACTCAAGGACAGCATCGGCCGAGTATGGCAGTGCGGCACCTTGCAACTGGACTTTTCCATGCCGGAGCGCTTGGGAGCGGAATACGTGGCCGAGGATAATACCCGGCAGATACCGGTAATGTTGCACCGGGCGATTCTGGGGTCGCTGGAACGTTTCATTGGCATCCTCATTGAAAACCATGCCGGAGCGCTTCCCTTGTGGCTTTCACCAGAGCAGGTGGTGGTGTTGAATATCTCCGAGGGACAGGCGGATTACGCCCGGGAAGTGGCCGACAAACTCAAGCACAATGGCATCCGTGTGCACGCGGACTTGAGAAATGAGAAAATAACCTATAAAATTCGGGAACATAGTTTGCAGAAATTGCCCTATCAGATCGTAGTGGGTGATAAGGAAGTGGCGGCACAAATGGTTGCTGTGCGTACCCGGTCAGGTTCGGATCTCGGTCAGATGTCTTTGCAGGCGCTGATTGAACGCCTTGAAGCGGAGATATCCACAAGGGTTGGCACGGCTTGATTTATTAAACAAATTTGGGGAATTGCTATAGTTCAAGAAAAAGCAGCGCGCATAAATCAGGAGATTAATGTTCCGGAAGTGCGCTTGATTGGGGTAGAAGGGGAGCAGATAGGCATTGTTACGCTGGCGGCCGCCAACGCTTTGGCAGAGGAAGCGGGAATAGATTTGGTTGAAATTGCGCCTACTGCCCAACCCCCGGTATGCCGCTTGATGGATTATGGCAAGTTTCGCTATCAAGAAAGCAAAAAGAAACACGAAGCCAAGCTCAAGCAAAAGCAGATCCAGATCAAGGAAGTCAAATTCCGTCCCAACACTGACGAGGGCGATTACAACATCAAGTTGCGCAACTTGATCGGCTTTCTGGAAGAAGGTGACAAGGCCAAAGTCACGTTGCGTTTTCGTGGACGTGAGATGGCGCATCAGGAATTCGGTATACGCCTGCTGGAGAGGGTGCGAGACGATCTGTTGCAGCATGCTGTGGTAGAGCAGTTCCCCAGAATGGAGGGACGGCAAATGGTGATGGTGTTGTCACCCAAGAAGAAGGAAGTGAAAGTGACCAAGCCGAAGGTAGCCAAGCCGAAGGCGGAAAAGATAGCCAGTGACGTAGATCCAAATGCAACAAAGACTGAGGTAGACTCTGCAGCCAGTACAGAGGTAGTGGCCGCAGAGGCTGAAAAGTAATCAAGTGACAACCGGCGTATGCCTCGGCATACGCGGATAGCAGCAAGGCTGGCGCGAAGAATATTTCATGCCAGCGTAAAACCAAGTGACTCCCGGGTCTTAAAAGTGTTCCGCTCAGGAAACACCCGATGTCATGTTAAAACAGGAGCAGTATCATGCCCAAGATGAAGACCAAGAGCGGCGCTGCCAAGCGCTTCAAGGTGCGGCCCGGCGGTAGCGTCAAGCGTTCGCAGGCTTTCAAGCGTCACATTCTCACCAAGAAAACTACCAAAAACAAGCGCCAACTGCGGGGAACCGCCGGTGTCCATTCCACCAACGTGGCGTCAGTACGCGCCATGATGCCCTACGCCTAAGGAGAGACTGCCATGCCAAGAGTAAAACGTGGTGTGACGGCTCATGCGCGTCATAAGAAGATCCTGGATCTGGCCAAGGGATACCGCGGTCGCCGCAAGAATGTCTATCGCATTGCCAAAGAAGCGGTGAAGAAGGCAGGACAATATGCTTACCGCGATCGTCGGCAGAAGAAACGCCAGTTTCGTGCATTGTGGATCGCCCGTATCAATGCCGCTGCACGCGAATGTGGTTTGCCCTATAGCGTGTTCATGAACGGTTTGAAGAAAGCTGAGATAGAAGTGGACCGCAAGGTGCTGGCTGATATCGCGGTGTTTGACAAGCCAGCTTTCGCAAAAATCGTTGAGCAAGCCAAGGCCAGTCTCGTCGTATAGCAGGCAGTAACAAAAAAGAGGCAAGGAGGCCAAGAGGCGAAAAGTCTCAGCCTCCTTTTTTCTTGTGTGATTTCGCGGACACAGCCCAACTACTTTGCGTACCCATGCATAATCTGGATAACCTTCTCAGTGAAGCCATCAGCCTGTTTGATGGCATAGATGATGCTGCCGAGCTGGAGCAAGCCAAGGCACGCTATCTTGGCAAAAGTGGCACGCTGACCGAACTGCTCAAGGGATTGGGCAAGCTCTCACCGGAAGAACGGCCCGCCATGGGCAGCCGTATCAACCAGGCGAAGGTGGCGCTGGAGGCGGCGCTTAATCACCGCCGTGATGCGATCCAGGCAAAAAAACTGGGAACGCAGCTAGCCGGAGAGGCGTTGGACGTGACGTTGCCGGGACGCGGTCTGGGCACGGGTGGTTTGCATCCGGTAACGCGCACGCTGGAACGCATTGAGTTGCTATTCCGCTCGATTGGTTTTGCTGTTGCTTCCGGCCCCGAAATCGAAACTGATTTTTACAATTTCACCGCGCTCAACATCCCGGAAAATCATCCGGCGCGGGCGATGCATGACACCTTCTATGTCGATGACAAGCATTTGCTGCGCACCCATACATCGCCGGTGCAAGTCCATTACATGCAGAGCAATCGGCCGCCGTTTAAAGTAATTGCGCCGGGGCGGGTATATCGTTGCGATTCCGATGTGACTCACACACCCATGTTTCATCAGGTAGAAGGTTTGTGGGTGGATGAGAATGCGAATTTTGCCGCGTTGAAGGGCGTGCTGGCGGATTTCATGCAGCATTTTTTTGAGCGTGACGATTTGCCGGTGCGCTTCCGTCCTTCTTTCTTCCCCTTTACCGAACCTTCCGCTGAAATGGATATTGGCTGTGTGATGTGCCACGGCAGCGGCTGCCGGGTGTGCAGCCACACCGGCTGGCTGGAAGTGCTAGGCTGCGGCATGGTGCACCCCAACGTGCTGCAGCATGTCAACATAGACAGTGAAAAATATACCGGCTTTGCTTTTGGTATGGGAGTAGAACGACTGGCGATGCTGCGCTATGGCGTGAATGATTTGCGGCTGTTTTTCGAGAACGATTTGCGCTTCCTGAAACAGTTTAATTAAACAGTGCTCATCGCATCTCCTGAGGCGAAAACAGGCCCCCATGAAATTCTCTGAAAACTGGCTCCGTACCCTGGTCAATCCACCACTTTCCAGTGGTGAGCTGGCTCACGTCCTGACCATGGCAGGGCTGGAGGTGGAAGCGATTGAGCCTGCTGCACCGGCCTTTGACAAAGTGGTGGTAGCCGAAGTGTTGTCGGTGCAGAAACATCCGGATGCAGATCGCCTGAATGTATGCCAGGTGAATGTGGGTGCAGCGGCGAGCAGCGAATCGCTGCAAATCGTTTGTGGTGCGGCCAATGTTCGTGCCGGTGTGAAAGTGCCGTGCGCACTGGTTGGTGCGCAACTGCCTGGTGTTGCCATCAAGCAAGCTAAAGTACGCGGCGTAGAATCCTCTGGCATGTTGTGCTCAGCCAAGGAATTGGGTTTAAACGACGCCGCCGAAGGTTTGTTGCTACTTCCCGGTGATGCACCAACGGGCGTAGATTTCCGCGATTATTACGCGCTGGATGACAAACTCTTCACGCTCAAGCTCACGCCTAATCGTGCCGATTGTCTAGGACTGGCCGGGGTGGCGCGAGAAGTGGCGGCGATTACCTCCGCAAAACTTGATCCACTGAAAATTGAGCCGGTCAGCAACGAGATCGATGATGTTCTGACCGTGCAGGTGGAGGCAGCAGATGCCTGCCCGCTCTATTGTGGCCGGGTGATACGCGGCATACGTCTCGATGCGCCCACGCCACCGTGGATGATGCGCCGTTTGGAGCGCATCGGCATACGGACAATCAATGCGGTGGTCGACGTGACCAACTATGTAATGCTGGAGATGGGTCAGCCATTGCATGCCTTCGATCTGGCGAAGATTGCGGGTGCGATGCATGTGCGCTATGCCAAATCCGGCGAGAAGCTGCAATTGCTGAATGGCGAAAATCTTGTCCTGCAACCTGACATGCTATTGATCGCCGATGCGACCAAGCCGCTGGCGCTGGCAGGCATCATGGGGGGGAGTGAAAGCGGCGTGCAACAGGACACCACTGACCTGTTTCTGGAAAGTGCATTCTTCAGCCCGGAGGCGATAGCCGGCAAATCTTTTCGTCTGGGATTCAGTTCCGATTCGGCGCACCGGTTTGAACGCGGGGTGGACTTCGCTGCCACGCGCAATGCAATGGAGCGCGCCACAAGATTGATAGTGGATATTTGTGGCGGCAAGGCGGGGCCAATTGTTGAAGTGAAGGGTAAGCTGCCGCACCGCAATCCGATCCGCCTGCGCGTGGAGCGTGCACGACGGGTGCTGGGCATAGATCTGGATACGTCCGAGGCAACTGAACTATTGCAGCGTCTGCAGTTCAATTTCACTGTTGACGGCAGTGTGTTTCAGGTGACGCCGCCGAGCTACCGCTTCGATCTTGCCATCGAGGAAGATCTGATCGAAGAGCTGGCACGTATTTACGGCTACGATCACATTCCTGCCAGCTTGCCGCACGCGGCTCTGAGCATGCTGCCCGAATCCGAACTGCTGCATATGCCGCTACAGTTGCAGCGTATCCTGGCAGCGCGAGATTATCAGGAAGTGATTAATTACCCTTTTGTAGATGCTGCATGGGAAGCGGATTTTACGTATAACAAGACGCCGGTTGTATTGAAGAACCCCATCGCCAGCCAGATGGGTGTGATGCGCAGCAGCCTGATCGGTGGACTCATGGCAAACTTGCAATTCAATCTAAACCGCAAGCAGACCAGGGTGCGATTGTTTGAAATCGGTCGTTGTTTCGTCAAAGAGGGCGAAGCCTATGTGCAGCCGGAAAGACTGGCCGGGCTTTGCTATGGTGATGCCGTGGCCGAGCAGTGGGGTGCGCCTGCCCGCACCGTGGATTTTTATGACGCCAAAGCAGACATCGAAGCGTTGTTCTGGCCAGAAGTAGCAGATTTCCGGGCGGCACCTCATCCCGCTTTGCATCCCGGAAAATCGGCACAAATTCGCCTGGGCGAGAAAGTTGTTGGCTGGCTGGGTGAGCTCCATCCGCGCTGGCAGCAAAAGGCCGATTTGCCGAGATCCGCAGTGCTGTTTGAACTGGATCTGGATCTCTTGACGGCGCGCAAGCTGTCAGCAGCGGGGGAAATTTCAAAATACCCGCCAGTGAGACGTGACATTGCTGTGGTCGTGGCGGATAACGTCAGCGTCCAAGCGCTATTGGAGGGCATGCAGGCTGAGAAACCATTCATTGTTGCAGAGATTTCCCTGTTTGATGTTTATCGCGGCAAAGGGATGGAGGATGGCAAAAAAAGTCTTGCATTCCGTGTGTTATTGCAAGATACTGAAAAAACATTAACAGATGCAGAAGCGGATTTGGCAATCACAAAGTTGCTAGGTATCCTGCAAAATCAGTTTGACGCGAAACTGCGCAGTTGAGTACATAATGGCAAGCAACTGCGCATGTATTGAGCGCACATCTAATAAATCAATAGACAGGTGAGGAAGAGTATGACTTTAACAAAGGCCGAATTGGCTGACTTGCTGTTTGAGAAAGTTGGTTTGAACAAGCGCGAAGCCAAAGACATGGTAGATTCTTTTTACGAGGAAGTTCGTGTCGCGCTACAGAGTGGTGATGGCGTCAAGCTTTCAGGTTTCGGCAATTTCCAGTTGCGCGACAAGCCGCAGCGTCCTGGCCGCAATCCCAAGACCGGTGAGGAGATCCCGATTACCGCCCGGCGCGTAGTGACTTTCCGCGCCAGTCAGAAACTAAAGGCCATGGTAGAAAAAAACCATCAGGGAAAACGTGATGCCTAGCAGCGCCCTGCCGCCCATCCCGGCAAAACGCTATTTCACCATAGGCGAAGTCAGCGAGTTATGCGGTGTCAAGCCGCATGTGCTGCGTTACTGGGAGCAGGAATTCACGCAATTGCGACCGGTCAAGCGCCGTGGTAATCGACGCTACTACCAGCATCATGAAGTGTTGCTGATCCGCCGTATCCGCGACCTGCTCTATGAGCAGGGTTTCACCATCAATGGTGCTCGTAGCCGCCTGGGACAAGGCGAGGTCGAGCCGATGCCTGCTGTTGCTGTCACCACCCCGGCCGCTTCAATTCGCTCACCAGTCGATTTGGCATTGTTGCGGGGCGAGATCAAAAGTGTCGTGTCACTGCTGCAATCTTGACCTGTCCGTCTGTTTCTTTACATTCCTCACGTCACGCAAGGCTGAAAGCAATTTCTAACACCAGGGCTTGTTTGCTATAATCCGCACCTTCGGGGCGTAGCGCAGCCTGGTAGCGTACTTGCATGGGGTGCAAGTGGTCGGAGGTTCAAATCCTCTCGCCCCGACCAATTTAATCAATAAGTTGACCAGGTGCTGCGCATATCGTTCGGGCTGGATGCGAGCCGAATGGCTGGCATCACTTCCCCAGCGACCTGAAAATCATCTGGAATCTGGATACTCTGCGAATGCGCATATTGCTCAGCAACGACGATGGGTACTTTGCGCCAGGTCTTGCCTGTCTTGCAGAAATGCTTTCCACCATTGCGGACATCGTCGTGGTTGCGCCTGAGCGCGATCGTAGCGGCGCCAGCAATTCGCTTACACTCGATCGTCCGCTGAATCTGCACAAAGCCCATAACGGTTTCTATTACGTCAACGGTACCCCGACCGATTGCGTGCATTTGGCGGTAACCGGAATGCTCGATACATTGCCCGATATGGTGATATCCGGGATTAATGCCGGTGCCAATATGGGCGATGACACTGTTTATTCCGGTACAGTGGCTGCTGCTACCGAAGGTTTTCTGCTTGGCATACCCTCTCTAGCCGTGTCTCTAGCCGGCGTTTCCAATGGAAACTTTTCCACCGCAGCGCGCGTTGCCATGGACATGGTGCAGCGTTTTAAAGACAACAAATTCAATGAGCCGATACTGCTCAATATCAATGTGCCTGATGTTGCTTATGAGCAACTGCAAGGCGTAGAGGTAACCCGGCTCGGCCGTCGTCACAAGGCCGAAGCGGTAGTCAAGTCACAAAGCCCACGCGGTGAAACGGTATACTGGGTGGGTGCAGCGGGTCCTGCTCAGGATGCTGGTGAGGGCACAGATTTTTTTGCAATCCGGCACGATCGGGTGTCGCTGACGCCGTTACAAATTGACCTGACCCAGTATGAACAACTGGATGCGGTAAAACAGTGGCTGAAATAGTAGTGGAGCATTGATGAGGTCTTGCATGGTGACAAATCAACTTTTTCAGGGATGTCGAGTTTGAGTGCTGATCATTCAGGTATCGGCATGACTTCTCAGCGCACACGGGTGCGCATGATCGAGCGTCTGCGGGCACAGGGTATCAACGACGAAGTGGTGCTGGCGGCGATGAATGCTGTTCCCCGCCACGTTTTTGTCGAGGAGGCGTTGGCGAGCCGCGCCTACGATGACGTTTCCCTGCCGATTAATTTTGGTCAGACTATTTCAAGCCCATTTGTTGTGGCGCGCATGAGCGAACTGCTGCGCGCAGGTTCAAATCCTGGCAAGGTGCTGGAAATTGGCACCGGTTGCGGCTACCAGACAGCAGTACTGGCACAGCTTGCACATGAGGTCTATTCGATCGAGCGCATCGGGCCGTTGCTCACCCGCACGCGTAGCCGTCTGCGCGAGTTTCGTTTCAGCAATGTCCGCCTGAAGCACGCTGACGGCTTGTTGGGATTGTCCGAAATTGCGCCATTCGACGGCATCATCATGACTGCTGCGACTACGCACGTTCCTCCCTCGCTGCTGGAGCAGCTGGCGGTGGGTGGTAGAATGGTTTTCCCCAAAGGGAGCCAGGAGCAGTATTTGTGCGTGATTGAGCGCAATGCACAGAGTTACGTTGAAACCATACTGGATGAAGCGAGGTTTGTGCCGCTATTGTCTGGTGTCGTGGGAAATTAAGCGGTGCAGGGTAAGAG
>JAYUYT010000113.1:0-22670 GCA_043752345.1 Nitrosospira sp. | reverse complement strand
ATCGGTGAGATCGTGTGCGGCAACTCCGGCTCCAGATACAAAGTCAGCCGTCAGGTCGACTCCCGTCGCATACTTGCCGAATAGCTTCTTGCTGAGGTAGATAGCGTCGCTACCAGAGGTAAAGTTACTGATGGTGTCAATGTTGGTCGTGGCATTGAGTCTGGTGTCAAAAACAAATTTATCTGCCCCTCCCCCCCCTGCCAGAATGTCATTGCCTTCCTTGCCGTTGAGAATATTGACACCTTCGTTGCCGGTGAGAGTGTTATTACCTTTGTTGCCCGTACCTGAAAGATTACCCATGCCGGACATGAGTTCAAGGATTTCCACTTCCTTGCCAAGTGTGTAACTGATGCTGCTGATGACAGTGTCCGTACCTTCGCTGACTTTTTCGGTAACGATATCGCCTTTGGCATCAACATAATAGGTGTCATCACCTGTCCCTCCGATTATTTTATCGTTGCCTGTAACGCCATCGAGTATGTCGTCCCCAGCAAGGCCGTTAAGCTTATTTGCACCGGGAGTGCCCATAAGCACATTGTTACCGACATTGCCGATGCCAATCAGCGCGCTGCCAGTGAGCGTGAGTTCCTCCAGATCGGCGCCAAGTATGTAGTTATTGAGAGAAGTCTGGACGGTGTCGGTGCCACCGCTATCAATGATGCTGTCATTGACATTGTCTATCACATAGGTGTCGTCGCCGTCACCCCCATTGAGGCTGTCGGCTCCAACACTGCCATCCAAAATGTCGTTGCCCAATCCGCCATCCAGAATGTCGTCACCAGCTAGGCCAGTGAGGGTGTCGTTGCCGTCTCCACCGGTAAGCAGGTTGGCAGCATCATTGCCAGTTAGCGTGTCGCTGTTGTTACCGCCCGTAGCATTTTCGATAGTGACGCCATTGGCGATGGTAAATCCACCGGTAATCCCGCTGACATATGAAACATAGCCCCCGGCGTTAGCGCCGACCAGTGGCGCGGCATTCAGATTGATGGTGCATGCAGCGGAGACCTCCTGAGCGCTGATGGTGTCATCTCCGCCGGCATCCCAGATACATGACCAGTAAGTTCCAGTACCGTTTATGGAAGCTAACTGGTAGGTATTGGCGCCAGTATGGAATTCTGTATTGGCGCCGTAAATATACTGGATGGCGGCAATGTCCAGTGCCATGGGGGTACCTTCCGAGCCGTATGTGTACCCGGAGGAGGGCTGCTGTTTCCAGCCGTCATTGTAGGACTCGACCGTCCATATTCCCTGGTTCATGTCATCCTGACCATAGCTGCCAAAATCCGAGGTTACTCCGGGGAATGCTGTTGCATCCGACCTGTTGCCACCGTCATGCGGATGCGCCAATCCAAGGCCATGACCAATCTCGTGAACCAACGCCTTGAAGCCGGCACCGCCTTGCTGAAGCCCGGTGGTCCATTCGGATAGACCATCATTGAAAAATCCGTACAAAGGAACAGCATATTTGCTATCTCCCGGCACTTCATGATTGGCCACAACATTGGATTGCCCGGTGGCGATCCGCATGCTCGAGGACGACACCTTGAACTCCTGCAGATCTGCCTGTTTCGGGTTAGTGACGTACAAAAAATTTAGATTGCAGACGTCATCCCACTGCCGTAGAGCGCTTTGCAGGGTGGTAAGTTCGGTGCTCGACCATGCATCGGTCCACACCTGCGTGGTCTCGAACATGGCATATTCGCTGCCACCGGTTGTCCATGTAATCGTCGTTGGCTGATTTGCTCCCGCGGCAAGCGAGCCTCCCCAGATCAGGCTGTCGAGATATGCATTGCCAGTAGGGGCGCCAGAAGGGTAAGAGTAGTTAATTGACATCATTAACTTCCAGTTAAAAATTGAACAAATTTAGTTGGTTAGCAGGGTTGCTCTGTTCTGGAATGTAGGCAGCACCCCGAAAAACAGCACTCTGCATATAGGGCGAAAGCATACACCTAAGTATATTTGACCGTCTGTTTTCGGGGGGAAGCATCAATGGTCAGTTCTGGCACGACTGAGACCTGCAGCGCATGGCTGACAGCAGCCAGTGAGCAATGCCTCCCCTAAGCCTCCCTCTATAAAAAGAGAT
Source organism: Nitrosospira sp. (assembly GCA_043752345.1). Lineage (GTDB taxonomy): Bacteria > Pseudomonadota > Gammaproteobacteria > Burkholderiales > Nitrosomonadaceae > VFJL01. Next base: position 20,587 of record JAYUYT010000113.1, on the reverse strand, counting down.
TGCCCACCAAGGCCATTGCCGAGTATCTTTTCACCTCAGCCCGGGATTGGCGAGGTTGATGCCAGAACATTGGTAAACTGGATCAAATAAATTATCGGAAGTCGAAATGAATAGATTACAACTCTTCGTCATTGGCCTTATCGTCATCTGGCTACTCTACCCGATTTAGGGAGTCGGGCATTTTGAACGGGCATGGCAGGGTCCCCACTCCCTCCCCCCCATCGCCGTTTGATGCCCCGGCATGACTTTATTATGGAATACTCGCGGATTGTATGACATACGACCAAGTAAATATCAGGACTGCCATGCATAAAGTGATATGGATGATGCTACTGGCTGTTGTGAGCAACAATGCGGCGGCAGAATGGGCTGAGGTTGGCACTGACGATACGGGAACCATTACCATCTATGCCGACCCCGCCACCATTCGCAGGTCTGGCGACAAGGTGAGAATGTGGCATTTGTATGATTACCAGACGACGCAGAAAAACTCCGGTAAACAGTTTATGTCAGTAGTGACACGAACTGAACACGACTGCAAGGAAGAACAAAGTCGCGGACTTTATGTATCCAGCTACTCTGAAAATATGGGTGGAGGGAGAGTAGTTGAAATCTTTGATGAGCCTGATAAATGGCTGCCAGTTCCACCTGGCACTGCATCCGCAGTTCTCTGGGAACTCGCCTGCAGGAAGCGATAGTCATTTGTAGGCGAAAGGCAGCAAGAAGGGAAAGGAAGTGCTTCCCCCTGCTGACGGTGTGTTTGCAAACTGAATCCCCATAATCCCCATAACCCTTGCCAGTCATGGCATACAGAACATTATTCGATTCCCCCTCCACCATGACCCGCTTCGGCGGGTTCTTATTTGCACTTTTTGAAATACCACGATTGAGTTATGCTGGCAGCAGAACCACACAATAAAACACTGAATGTTCACCTCTGCACATAACATTACCATGACCCTGCAACGCCGGATCGCTGTTGCCTGCATCTGCTGCCTGCTAGGTGTCGGCACCGCAACCGCAGCGCCTATCGATATTGCGGGGGAAGCCTACAACAAAAGTGCCCACGTGCAGGCCATCAAGTTATTCAGGCCGTTGGCCGCCCAGGGGAATGCGGATGCGCAAGCCATGCTGGGCATGATGTATCTCAAGGGCGAAGGCACAACCCGGAATTATCCGGAAGCCGTGAAGTGGCTCACGTTGTCGGCAGCACAGGGCAATGCAAGTGCGCAAAATAACCTGGGAGCGATGCATTTCAATGGTGATGGCGTAGTCCGGAATTATCCAGATGCCCTGAGATGGTTTCGTTTATCTGCGATGCAGGGAGATAAACATGGGCAAACCAGCCTGGCTGCAATGTATCTCAATGGCTATGGCGTAGCCAAGGATATAAAGGAAGCCGTGAAGTGGTATCGCCTGGCTGCAGCGCAAGGGGATGAAAATGCCGCGCAAGCTCTGAAACGTTTAAATCAGTAGCATGGGGGTTGTATGTGTAAAGCTGTTGTGATGATGCTATTGGCTGTTGCAAGCAGTAGTGCGCTGGCGCAGTTGGTTGAGATCGGCAGTGACAAAACCATTACCATCCACGCCGATCCCACCACCATTCAAAGGGTTGGCACCAAGGTGATAATGTGGGAGGTGGGTGACTTCAAGGCGGCCAATGTATCCGGTGGAAAATCGTTTATGTCAATGAGGAAACAGCAAGAATACGAGTGCAAGGAAAAACAAATTCGAACACTGCGTACAATTTTATACTCCGATGGTATGGGCAAAGGTGAGGTAGTGCATACTGATCATAAGCCCCGTAATTGGGAGCCGGTCTCGCTTGGAAGCTATGGCGATTTTCTGTGGCGGACGGCCTGCAGGAAACCGTAGATCTGCAGTCAGATATGAAGGCGGAACACCTAAACCATTAGCAAGAGACTCCATGATTAACTATTGCATACAGCGCTTTCTTGGAATGCCACGATTGAGTCATGCTGGAAAAAATATTAGGGGCAGTCACAAAAAATGGCTTAAGTTCCTGGTGAGGTGGTCCGAGCGCTCATCCCTGCACACGGCATCATGCATCACGACACCATCATGACTCTTCAGCGTTGGATCACTGCTGCCTACATGTGCTGTATGCTTGGCGTTGGTACTGCAACTGCTGCGCCCATTGATGATGGAATAGCAGCCTACCTAAAAGGTAACCACAAACAAGCTCTCGCAATATGGGAACCATTAGCTGCAAAGGGAGATGCTGAGGCGCAATACTGGCTTGGTTCAATGCATTTCAATGGCCATGGCGGCCTACTTCAGGATTATAAGGAAGCCATGAAGTGGGTGCACCGAGCTGCAACGCAGGGACATGTGGGTGCGCAGTTCGTCCTTGGTCATATGTATGCCGATGGCGAAGGTGTCGCACAGGATTATCAGGAAGCCGTGAAGTGGTTCCGGCTGGCTGCAGCACAGAGGCACGAGGCTGCCAGGAAAATCCTGAAAGACCCTAAAATGGTCGAGGCGGCAAAAAACCTCGACGCCCTGCAAGCGCAACCCGAGTAACCTACTCAGGTTGGCAAGCATAAGCATGCATCAGCAAACCGGTATCACAGGAGGAATGCTATAGGCGACCACAGAGCCCCTTCCTGAAAAATCCGGATCATCCCCTGATCATTGCTTCGGTCTTGCAGCCTCAATCTCTTTCTCTAGTTCCTGAAATGCTTTTGATGCTCTTAGCTTGGCATCAAGCACCGCACTCTTTTTCATCTGATCCACAATCATGCGATTGGATTCACCCAGTGGGTAGCGCAATAGCACATAAGTTCTGTAGCCCTTGCCCTGGGGAATAATCTCGCTCTTTTCACGCGTAAAGCCCGCAAGATTCACTTCGGTAATGACGTTAGTGGTCACACGTTCAATTTCTTTGGTGATTTGGACGTCATCGCCAGCGCCCACCTGCATGGCAAACTCTTTCATCTTTGACGACAGCCGATTGCCAATCTGACCTGCCAATGTGCGTTTGGCTGACAACACCGCCATATCCATGGACATTTGCATGTCACTGGATGTTTCAGTACTGGCCGCATAAATTGCGCTGATATCAACCGGAGGTTGTGTGTACCAGGAAGGTGCCTTGGCTACGGACTGCTCTGCAACCTTGATTGCAGCTTTCTGCTGGTCTTCCTGCTGCATGGTAACGAAACCCGATGTTCCGGGCTGAGGACCAGCACATCCAGCCAGACTGGTTAAGAGGACCGCCGATGCAACAAAAACTGGCTTATTAAAATTCATGATCAACTCCTTTTTAAGAAATGAAACTTCTGCTTCTAAGAAACCTTCAGCGCCTTGATCTTGCTTTCCAGGATGTCAAGTTCGCCTTCAGGCATTAATTTAGCCAGATCCATCGCACGCAATATATTCAGCGCTCTGACTGCTGCGGATGGATCGTCTCTTGCTATTCCAAGTATCACACCACGACGCAGCATTCTGACTGCTTCTTCATTTGCCCCCCTGCCTGCTTGGGCAATGGCTCCGTGCAACAGGGCATAACTGTTGACACCATCCCTGTCCAGAACTTTGGCAAAAGATGCTGCCGCTCTTGAGTAATCGCCCATCTGGTTATAGGCCGTACCCAATGCACTTAGATGAATCCCTTTTCCGCCAGCCAAAGCGACTGCTTTGATCAGGGGTTCGGTCGCTTCTTTAGGGTGATTTGCAAGCAAATGTATGCGGCCCAGCAGGAACTGGCTGTCTGCATTCTCGGGCTCAAGGGCGACAGCACGCAGAGCACCTGGAAGTGCCGCCTCCGGCTCTGAGAGTTGCAGTCTGGCGAGCGCAGCCTGGTAGTGCCCGAGAGGCTGGCTATCATCAACCCTGACTAACGCCTCTGCTATCAGGACACGGTCCTGGGGTCTGCTCCACCGATCGCTTTTAAGCTCTTCAATAAGCCTTTGTGTAATCTGATCGGCAGGCAACGACTCAAGTGAGGCAATCAGTCCGTAGGCAGTCTGGGAGGAATCAGGCTCCACTCTCGCCAAAACAGGCGGCCCTGCAATAAGCAGCATTTCAGCTTGATGGGCTAAATTTGGAATAGCCAGTACCAGTCTTCTGGCAAGATCATGGTTTACCCGGATCCGCTGCTCTCCAAAAAGATTTGCCCCTGCAAAAATCACATTAATGGCAAGACTCGCCATGCCAAAAGGTACTCCGCCGGCTCTAAGCACCGCAGAGTGACTGCCCTGCCAAAGTATGTCCCCGGTGGAAGCCTTGATAATCCGTATGTTAGCTCCGGCACGAACCTCGGAATACACGCCATAGAACCTTGATACCCCATCTGTCACTTCACCCAACATGATGGTGTCACAGCCAATTGATCTGGCAATCGCAACATTTGAATCTTCCCTCGATCCATGCGCTGCCTTGATTGCCGCATCAATTTGTTGCAGTGCCACCAGACGAATACCGGTTGGCGCCAGGTGCGCATGCAGCGCATAGCGGATAGCTTCTGCACTGCTAAAATCTTCCCGCTTGGGCGTCAGCGGAAATACTGCCAGACAAGACAAGGGTGTGGATCTTATTTCTGGAGAAGATTCGAAAACGACGACATCATTGACAGCCTCTATGATGGTGTCTGTTGTCCTGACCTTTTCAGGATTGCGCTCGGCATAATCAGCGCTACGCTCGATATAGCGAGTCGCGCAACCTGTAATGCCAAACATGCAAGCAATCATGAGAGAGAGCAGTCTCATTGAATTGAAGCTAGTCGGTCGGTCTTGCGAATGAGCTGGTAGCCACGTTTGACGATACGTCTTTCATTCAGGGGAATCTCACGCAGCCTGGATTTGAAATCTGCGAGGTCATAGCTTGACAGCCATTTGATGGGTTCTTTTGTTCCGATCACTATCAGGTATTCATCCACAAAATTCCTACTCTTAGGTAGCGATTCCAGCCAAGCCATCGTGAAGCTGTAAGTCGCCAGCTTATTCTCGGTAGGGATATCGGTCTTCTTAGAGATGTAGTTATGGGGATCCATCTCGTTTGGAAACATCTGTGTCACGGCATTGTTATTCTGGTACGGCACCCAATTAAAGATGGCGACATGCATGGGAGCTGTAGGCTCAAGCTCAATGGTCAGTACCTCACCTACGCGATACCTCTTCTCGTTAATATTCACTTTGACATCGAAATTCGCATCCGGTCTGCGGTCTGGTATAACGATATCTACGGTAAGCGTTATCATGCAGGCTTTCGCACCTGCCCTCGGCTCGATCACCTTCTGATTTGCAGTTATCGCCCGAATATCTCCCTCAATTAAGGACCAGGACACACGATCCAGCTCGCAGCCATAGTCCGACTTGCCGCCACTGGTCTCCCGGCAAGACATCTGTTCTTCCATGGAGACGCTTTCACCAAATACTTTGCTCAGAGCGGCCGCTTTAGCCCGTTCCTCTGCAAGTCTGCAGGCATCTGCCTCTGAAGTCTCCGGGCCATAGAGATACTCCCCCCTGGCGCTCACTGCTTCCGCATGGACCGGATTCATGGGTGCTAGAAAAAAAGTGGCAAGCATCAGCAGGTGGACGCTATCTGGCAGCTTTCTCATTTCTCTTAACCATCGCAATGTGCCCCGATATAAACTAGTAACTGACCAATACTCTTGAGCTATCCCCGATCAACTGAGGATCCTGCTGACGGTTGTGCCGTGCAGCAACTTGTCTGACTCGTTTTGCAACATAATCGTGCAGCTCCCCCGTGGTAATTGTCCGATCACCATTAGCTTCCGCCTCCCCCTCCAGTCCTTTCATCAGCCAATAACTGAAGAGGCCATGTCGTGCCGCATCGTAGGTGGAAGACAGCTGCGCTCCGGTTGCGGCCGCCAGTAACGTGACATTGGCAGGCAAGCCACTCGCGTCCGGAACAATAGCGATGGGCCGCGCGCCCGCCAGCAAAACCTCCGTTCCGCGCGTACCGCCGGAATAACAAGTATCCAAAAACAGGGTTATTGTCCGCGCCCCTTTGGCTGAGGCGATAAGGTCATCGCGTAAAATGCTGGTCTCATCCAATAAACTCAGATCCCCATCTGCTGGCAGTAGATAAGTCTTATCGCCGTTACTTCTGGCCAGGCCATGCCCGGCGAAGAAAATATAAACATCTGATTTCCCGCCAACGACTTCTGCTTTCATCCAGGTTCTCATCACTTTTAACAGATCAGTGCGGCCAGCCTGTGCGTCCGTCAATAACTTGATCCTGCTGGTCGGCACTCCCAGCGCATGGTGTGCAAAATCATAAAAATGGTTCGCATCTGAATCGGCATATTGCGCTTGTGGGAGGCTGGTATAAGATCCGATACCGACAATGAGTGCCACTGCATCCGGATTTCCTTTCGCCCTCATCTTGCGCGGATCGAGCGGTGCAACCTCTTCTGTCGACTGAGTCGTTTTCCGTTCAGTGTTAATCTCCACAATTTCCCTTTGACCGAATTCATCCACCACACTCAACCAATAGGTCGTAACACCCATAGGCGGAACGCGGGTCACTTTGAAGGATCCATCCTTGGCCAAGGGAACTTCCAACTCACGACCATTAATCAATATTTCGGAAATACCGGCACTGCTTATTACCCGGCCGCTCAGTTCAATCGAACCGTCAGCATGTGGAGGGGATGACTCAAAAATAAGCTCCGGTGCCAGGGATTTTTCCCTGGTTTCTGTTCTGTTACGAACCGAATGCTGGGGTTGTTGAGGTTGCTGAGGTTGCATTTGCATGACCGCGAGTTTTTGCGCTGCCACAACTATATCTGGGCGCTCCAGGACTGCCTTGGCAGGCCCAAATCCCTGCACTGCGGCTAGGCGATACCACTTCACTGCTTCCTGATAATCCTGGGCTACGCCCTGACCGCTGTCATACATCCAACCAAGCTGAAATTGTGCGCCTGCATCTCCCTGCACCACCGCCAAGCGAAGCCACCTCAGGGCTTCTGGATAATCCCTGGTTACGCCCTGGCCCTTGGCATACCTTACACCAAGGTAATTTTGCGCAACTGCGAGTCCCTGCGCTGCAGCCAGTCGATACCATTTCACCGCCTCCTGATAATCCTGGGTTACGCCTTTACCATTGTCATATAGCCAGCCAAGGTTGAATTGCGCATCCGCACTTCCCTGCGCTGCAGCCAGCCGGTACCACTTCACTGCCTCCTGATAATCCCGGGTTACACCTTTGCCATTGTCATACATCCAGCCAAGGTTAAATTGCGTCCCAGCGTTTCCTTGCACAGCAGCCAAGCGATACCACTTCACGGCTGCCTGATAATCCTGGGCCACGCCTTGGCCATTGGCATACATCCAACCCAAGCCAAATTGTGCAATTGCATTTCCATGAGCAGCTAGCGGCCTGAGTATCTTGATAGCTTGTGCGTAGTCACCTTTGTTGTGGGCTGCGGCCGCATCATGGAAGGGCGCTGCGGCTGCAGTGCCGACACCAAACAGGCAGCACATGCCTGCAGCAGCAATCCAGCGTTGCAAGATCATGGCGATGACCGAAAGGACATCGCTGACCTTGCGGGCGATAAAGGTGGTGGCATCATTGCTCGCATGCACGCTTTCCTTGATAGTGTTGTTGAGTTCACTGGCTGCCACACTTCCCCAATACGCCGGGCCCGCAGCATTCAGACTACACAGCAAAACATTCCGATGCAGGCTCTGAGCGTAGCTGTGGATTGTGGTGGTCGTTGACTGCATAGGCCCCTCTTATGGGCGCCTTTCCTAAGTGTCAACCGACAGCTGCATTCAAGAATTCGATTCCATCGCTAATTCATCAATCTTCATTGCCAATCCGATCCCGCTATTTCGGTCCTCAATCCGGACAATTTCTCCATTGCACTTGAGTATCAACTCACCCCATGGACAATCGAGTTTTATTGTAGGACCGATCTTGTTTCCGGGCGCGTAAGGCACCTCCGGCATAACCGTTTCAATGTACATTCCCGATGTGCTGAAGTCGCGCGTAATGCCTCCCACGTTCCCCAGATTCACAGAATGCGCAACAGGAAACCGTTCTTCTTTTCTAGAATTTTTCATCACTGTACCTATAGATTTTTATAAATCCCCGTCAAGTCGCTTTGTGTACGCTTGCTGGCCATTTAGCGAACCACTACAGAACGCCGTGTCTGTTCTGGCACCACCGGTAATGATGTCATTACCTTCCGCGGCATTTATTGCCATTCCTTTTAAAAACCATCCAACTTATCTCGATACGTTTTTCCTCCTTTATTTAGCTACGGTTTTAGATACCAGGATACTGCTGGCTGCATAAGTCCTAACGTGATGCGTCAAACAGGTTTTTTTATCCCCCTCGATAATCGTGATGCGCGTACCTGCCGGGCATTCTTGTTCCGCAATAGCGGCCTTGTGCGCAGCTCTACTCTTTCCGAGGTCGATTAGACTATTCGATACGTGAAATAAGATGATTAACATTACGATACCTAGCAGGAGTACCCCTAAGATTGAGGGGATGGATTTGGGCATGTCCATGCGACCCCGCTCCTCTGGAATAATCTGCCGCGCACGCCCTGCCTCATACCAACGCCCAGACGAAGAATCTAATCCCTGTGAGCCAGAATCATCTCCAATGTGGAAAGCCTGCGTAATAGCGTCACTTGCGATTCGCCGTTCTGCGCCCCTATCCGCTCCTGGATTTACAGAATGCGCAATGAGAAATCGTTCTTTTTTCTTGTAATTTTTCATTTATGTGCCCATGAACTGTTGGTAGCCTCACGTGGCGAGTCGCTTTACATGCGATCGCCGACCGTTTGGCTCAATACACGGTCACATACTAGATTTCGGATTGAATACGGTCATGGGCCATGACTGTATTTTTAGATGGAACAGACCTACTGAATTAAAGCGGCCCACATAGCAGGAATGTGCTATGTTGGCCGCTTTAGTACCACGATGCAGGCAGGCGCCTGCCGATGCTGGGGAACTACTGAATGAATCTCTAGACTGAGTCTTTGTTCAATCCGCGCTGGTGCGCATAGTCCCATAGCTCCAGCCTGGAGCTGAGGCCAAGCTTTTCATAGATCGAGCTCAGGTGCTTGCGTAGCGTGCTTTCGCTTATGTGCAGCATTCCCGCTATGACCGTACCGGTTGCTCCAGAGTGGGAGGTCACAGTCGCCACGATTTCCCGCTCCCGGTCAGTGAGGGTCCCCACTCTTTGTTGCGCCGGGTCGCGCTTTTCTGAAACTTTTCGATTAGACAGCTCGATGACCAGCATGCCCATGCTGGTACGATCCAGCCACAGCTGTCCCTCGTGAACTTTCTCAATCGCTCTTAGAATCGTTTCCACTTCTTCTTCTTTCTCTACAACACCCTTGGCACCCGCAAGCACGGCACTCACATGCGCCGAGGGGTCGTGTGACCCGGTCAGAATCAGAATCTTTGCTTTCGACAAATCCGTTAATCGCACAATGGCGTCTGTTCCGTTCTCGATGCCAAGATCCCGGTCGAACAGAATGACATCGGGAGAAAGTTTCTCCAATTGGGGAAAAACGTCAGCACAGTGGGTGAACTTGCCGACCACTTCCATCCTGGGGCTTTGGCTGTCAATCAGTTTCTCCACCCCCCAGAGCACAATGGGGTATCGGCCAATCAGCAAAACTCGGGTGGCGCTAGCGGTTTGGTCGATCATGCAGACAGGTTCCTATCAATAAGAATCAGCATACGGGTGACAGCGCGACTGTTCATTTCGTTTCCAAAGATGCTTCATTTTTAAGTTTATTCATGACGACCTTCGTCATTCTTACCCTTCAGAAATGCCACTCTCCATGCAGACGAAGCTCGCTACTTGTTGATGCGCGATCATTTTGCACCATCATCTTGCCCTAGTGCCACGTAACATCTTTAGAAGAAACGAGAATGTCGTTGAGAAGAAACTCTTCGGTATACTCGGATTCATCCCAGTCGCAATCATCATACGGCGCTTGGTCACTCAAATGTGGTTCCGTAAAATCTTGTGGCTCTACGGAACTGAGTAATTCGTGTGTGAGTCGATGATGTAATTGCTCTGTATCCATGTTCAGATCCTCGCGCTTAATGCGTTATCCCATTCGATAGTTGCATTGTGCACGGGAAAGCGTGTGCAGGAAATAAGAAAATAGCTAATTCTTTTGTAGGAAAAGTCTTATGCCTTTGAAGGAGTGTGATGCCATTATCCTAATTCATCGTCATTCCAACATTCAGAATAACAGGGAGTTTAGACATTATCGCGTGCGCATAAAATCTCGCTATGGCGCTTCTGACTGATCTGCAAACAAAAATTGCACGGCGTCTTCAGGAGGGTTAAATTCCGGAAGGGTGTTTACGGGGCGTAGCGTAATAGATTGGAAACGAGAGCACGAAAGGTCCTCTTCTGGTCCGGGTCTCTGCCAGGTGTCGGTTCTGCTGCTGGACCTTTCTCGTCAGACGCTATCGTGTAAAAGAACCGGCAATAATTTTCCCAATCTTTATTGTAATCTCGCAGCTTCTCTTGTGGGACATGATGCCGGAAGTCTTCGAATGCCTCTCTCATTGCAGGTAATTGAGCGTAAAGATGCGCCTCGATGTCTTCAGGCCAGAAAGCGGGTTCAGGATACAGCCCGGAGAGTGCCGCAAGGATAGTAGAACGAAAATTTTCGGCAGCACTGATCTTGCGTTTGCGGTCGACTACTTCATAAGTTCCAATAACAATGATGATCAGGGCGAGTAGGGCCAGCGGCCACATGGGCATGTGACTGAGATAGGCAGATATCTGGTCAGTAAATTCGTTCATATTTTCCCTGGTCCTCGGATGGTTCCACCGCATATTGGGTGGAAACGGTGAAGATTATAGGCTCTGGCGGAGCGCGGTCAATTATTTGCAGCAATCCGGGGTTGATCGTGCCACCTTTTCGTACCAACTCATCGTACCAACAGTACCGGTTTGATGGCCAGGCTTTGGGCAATCTTGTCAGCAGCCTGTTGCGCCAATGTCTGATCGGCATAGGGGCCAACATGCACCCTGAACAAGCCATCTTTTACACTGATGCTTAGAGCATCCGTCACCGAGAAAAGTTCGACGCGCATGCGGACAAGAAAGTTATCTGCGTTATCGTAGACGCTGAAGGCACCCAGCTGCAGGTAGATTCCGCTCACATTGTCAGCGGCGGCAGATACGTTCGCGGTTGCGGGAGGCGCGACTGCGATCTGCGTGGCGGACTCTTTGCCCGGAAGAATGCTTTCCACTTCCACCGCAGTGCTGCCACCACCCAGCACACCAAGCTTGTAAGCAGCCGTATAGGAAAGATCGATCAGACGGTCGGAATGAAACGGGCCGCGGTCATTGACGCGCACCACCACGGACTTGCCGTTCTTGATGTTGGTGACGCGAACGTAGCTGGGCAGCGGCAGAATGGGATGAGCGGCGGTCATGGCATACATATCGTAGATTTCGCCGGATGCGGTTCTCTGCCCATGGTAACGGCGTCCGTACCACGAGGCAATGCCGCGTTCCTTGTACGGTTCCAGCGCAGTCATCGGCGCGTACGATTTCCCCAGTGCGACATAAGGCCGCATGTTGGCCTTGCGCAAGGGTTCATGCCGAGGGGTAGCGTCAGGCAGGGCAGCAAGATTGGACGGTGGATTGTCGCCAGGGCCGTCATCCAGATAATAACCACCGCCTCTTTTGCTCACAGAACTGGATGCGGCAGGGGAAGCCGGTTCCAAGGTGTCGCGTTTCGGTGTGCTGCTGCAACCGGCAAGAATTAGGAAGGCAGACAGCACGATGATTTGCGTAGCTGCTCCAGGGTGATACAACATGCTTCTGCATTCTGTATCGTTGTTCATCACGTCTTCACCAGTTTGGGGTGCGTCTGTATGCTCATTAAAATACCAAAACCCAGCAGCATTGTCACCATCGACGTGCCACCGTAGCTGATCAGCGGCAGCGGCACCCCCACTACCGGCAGAATGCCGACGACCATGCCGATGTTGACGAAAATGTAGGTGAAGAAGGTCAGCGTGATTGAGCCTGCGATAAGACGGGTGAACTGGGTCGAAGCATTGGCGGTGATCACCATGCCGCGACCTATTACCACCAGATACAACAGCAACAATGCAACATTGCCCATCAGCCCGAACTCCTCGGAGAACACTGCAAAGATGAAATCAGTGCTTTTCTCCGGCAGAAAATCGAGGTGGGTCTGGGTACCCTGCTGCCAGCCTTTGCCGATGACACCGCCGGAACCGATGGCAATGGTGGACTGGATGGTGTGATAGCCCGCCCCCAGCGGATCCTGGGTGGGATCAAACAGCGTCATGACACGCCGACGCTGGTAATCGTGCAGCATCGACCACAGCACTGGCAGGCTGCCCAAACCGGCGATCACCAATCCGGCTATGATGCGCCACGACAGTCCGGCGAGAAACAGTACGTAGAAACCACTGGAGGCAATCAGCAGCGTGGTGCCCAAATCCGGTTGGCGCAGAATCAGCATCAGCGGCAGCAGCAGCAGCAGCGTTGCCACTGCGTAATCGCGCAGCCGCAGGGTGACCTCGTGTTTGTCAAAATACCATGCCATCATCAGCGGCACGGCGAGTTTCATCAGTTCGGAAGGTTGAATACGGGTCACGCCAATGTTCAGCCAACGCCGTGCGCCATTGTGAATCTCACCGAACAGCGCCACCCCGATCAGTAGCATGAGACCGATCATGTAGAGCGGCACCGCCAGGCGCATGATATGCTGTAACGGAATGTTGGCCACCAGCCACATGATGGCAAGCGCCACCAGCATATTGATCGCCTGGTTGCTGACGCGGCTGAGATTCGCATCGGTAGCGCTATACAGCACCATTAGACCGATCAGCATCAGCAGTAATACCCCTCCCAGCAGAAAATTATCCACATAGCGCGTGAGGTAGTGCCACAGACGTACGGGGCTAGTCATGCGCGCCCTCCTCGTCATCAGCCGTCACTGGCGCTGTGCCGGCGGGCAGCTTACCGAGCAGGTAGTAATCAAACACCAGCCGTGCAATCGGTGCAGCTGCAGAACCGCCATGCCCACCGTTTTCCACCAGTACCGCCAGTGCGATTTTCGGTTTTTCAGCCGGCGCGTAAGCAATGAACAGTGCATGATCGCGATGACGCTCATTCACCTTGCTTTCCACATACTTCTCCCCCTGCTTCATGCCGATCACCTGCGAGGTGCCAGTCTTGCCGGCAAAAGTATACGCAGCCCCCGCGCCGGCGCGCGCTGCGGTACCGCCGGGTCGGGTTACATCCACCAGTGCGTCATGCACGCGCGCCAGGTTGTCTGGATTGAGACTGAGCGTGTACTGCGGCTGCGTAACGATGTCGCGCACTGCCCCAGTCTTGCTATTCGTGACTTGTTTCACCAGATGCGGGCGGAAAGCTGTGCCGTTGCTGGCAAGTATGGCGGTGGCAAAAGCCAGTTGCAACGGGGTAGTCAGATTATAGCCTTGGCCGATGCCGACGGAGATTGTGTCGCCGGCATACCACTTCTGCTTATGCCGCCTCATTTTCCATTCCTGCGAAGGTAGCAAGCCGGAGATTTCGCCTTCGATGTCGATCCCGGTCAGTTTGCCCAATCCGAACTGGCTGATGAAACTGAAAATTTTATCAATGCCGAGGTCATTAGCAAGACCGTAGTAGTAGGTATCACAGGAAATGACCAAGGATTTGTGCATGTCCACACTGCCATGACCACCCACTTTCCAGTCACGGTAGCGATGGCCACTGCCGGGCAGGCTGAAGTAGCCAGCATCACTGATGGTGTACTGGGGGGTGCGTTTTTTCAGCTCCAGCCCAGCCAGCGCCATGAACGGCTTGAATGTAGAGCCCGGCGGATAAACACCGCGCAATGCGCGATTATTCAGTGGCCTGTCGATGGAATTGTTGAGCAGGTCCCAGTTCTCCGAGTCGATACCATCGACAAAAAGATTGGGATCGAAGCCTGGTTTGCTGACAAACGCAAGCACGTCGCCGCTGGTCGGATCGATTGCTACCAGCGCGCCACGCCGCTCACCGTATGCCTGTTCCGCCACCTCCTGCAGTTTGGCGTCGAGCGACAGCTTCAGATTGTTGCCCGAGATCGATGGAGTGCGCGACAGTACCCTTACCGCCCGGCCGGCTGCGTCGGTTTCCACTTCCTCGAAGCCGGTGATGCCGTGCAGCTCTTTCTCATAACTCTGTTCGATACCGATTTTGCCGATATAGTCGGAGCCGCGGTAATTGGTGGAGTCTCCACTGGCTTCCAACTGCTGCAGATCCTGACTATTGATGCGGCTGATATAACCCACCACGTGCGATGCGCCCTCTCCTTTTGGATACTGGCGAAACAACCGCGCTTTGATCTCCACCCCGGGGAAGCGATAGCGATTGGCGGCGAAGCGCGCCACTTCGACATCCGATAAACGAGTGCGTATGGGCAGGCTCTCAAATTGCTTGCTTTCTCCCATCAATTTCTTGAAGCGCTTACGATCCCTCGCCGCTATCTCGACTACGCCGGCCAGTTCGTTGATGGTCGCTTCAAGGTTGGCGACCTTACTCGGCATGATTTCCAATGTATACGCCGAATAGTTGTGCGCCAATACCTCGCCATTGCGATCAAAAATCAGGCCGCGGTTGGGTACGATAGGTGAAATGGATATGCGATTGGCTTCTGCCAAGGTGTGGTAATGCTCGCGCTGCGATACCTGCAAATAAAAGAAACGAACGAAGAGTAAACCGAACAGCAACAAGACAAAGCCGGCACTGATGGCGAGTCGCAGTTGAAAATGACGCAGTTCTCGTCCGTGATTGCGAAGCTCGACTGTAAGTCTCATAGCGCATCAGGATCAGATTTTCGCCGCTGGGGCATTTTCACTAAAGCGGAGAGCAGCGGCCACAGCAGCGCGCCGCTAATACTGGCAAGAAAAAAGTCCCAACCGGGTAAATGGGCGCTGGCCAGCAAACCGGTCAGCAGCATGACCAGCTGCGCCGCGAGCAGCAGCAGCCCAACTTGCGGCACCTGTTTGCGCAAACTGAATATGCGCAGGCGCCGATGCAACAGCAGTGCAATAAAAGCCATTACGCTATATGCCAGCGCATGCTGTCCGAATATGCTGGCATCGCCGACATCCATCAGCAGGCCCATGATGAAAGCCACGCTCATGCCGACCCGTTGCGGCTGATTGATACTCCAGTAAAGCACCACCAAGGCGACAAAATCCGGGCGCAACAACAATGCGATACCTTGCAGCGGCAGCAGGTTCAACAACAGCGCTGCCGTCAGACTGAAAACGATGAACCGGCTCCTGACATGCGCCAGGACTTCTTGCTGGGAAGAATTAACGAATGCCAATTTTTCCTCGTTTTTTATCTTCGGATTTGGTTTCCACGGGCTCCACCGGTCTTTCCGGAATTGGCGGCAATGGCGACAGGATCAATACCTGCCGATTGCGATTTACTCCGGCAGCGGGCGTACAGGTGATACGGGCAAAAGCATAAGCAGCATTGCTCTCTATTTTCGACACCAGCGCCACCGGCAGGCCGGGCGGGTAGATACCATCTATTCCGGAAGTAACCAGCAAATCGCCATCCTGAATGTCGGCATTGGCTGCCAGATAGCGCAGTTCCAACGTTCCATCCTCGCCTGTACCCGAAACCATCGAACGCAGGCCGCTACGTACCAATTGCACCGGTACCGCATGATCTTTATCGGTGATCAGCGTCACCTCGGACAGCCATGGATAGACGCGCGTTATTTGTCCTACTACACCCGCATCATCCACCACTACCTGGCCGGGTTGGACGCCATTCTGACTTCCTTTGTCGAGTATCGCTTTGCGGCTGAAGGGATCATGCGGAATATACAGAATCTCCGCCATGGTGGTCTTGCTTTCAGCTCGCTGCCCCGCTTCCAGCAGGTTGCGCAACTGTGCGTTCTCAGCCTCCAGTGCCAGCAGCAGCAGCATCTGCCCTTGATCGGTAAGATGTTGTCGCCGCAGATGGGCAATCTCATCGATCAGGTCTCGGCTGGCGAAAAGTCCGCTTACCTGATCAAAGATCGCTGTCGGCAGATGTGCCAGTCTCTGTACCGGATAGATCGCCACGGCGATGGTCTGGCGAATTTCTGGGAGATATTTGAAGCGGGTATCAATCGCCATCAGCAACAGTGACAGCAGTGCAAAGAACACCAGACGCGCCAGCGGACCGGGGCCGTGTCTGAAAAACTGCGGGGCTGTTTCCATCACATTCCGTTTTCAGGTCTCGGGTTGCACCCAGCCCGGGTACCCTGATCCCAACACACAAAACCGTTTAATCACTGGAGAATATGCCAACCAGTTGATCCATATTTTCCAATGCGACACCTGAACCACGCACCACGCAGGTAAGCGGGTCTTCTGCAATGATCACCGATAGACCAGTCTCTTCCATCAGCAGACGGTCAATGTCGCGCAACAACGCGCCCCCGCCGGTCAGCACCATGCCTTTTTCGGCGATGTCCGCACCGAGTTCTGGCAGCGTATGCTCCAGCGCAGATTTAACCGCACTGACAATACTGTTTAGGGGATCAGTCAAGGCTTCCAGAGTTTCGTTACTGGAAATGGTAAAGCTGCGTGGAATCCCTTCTGCTAGGTTGCGGCCCTTAACTTCCATTTCGCGTACTTCCGAACCAGGGAAGGCGGAACCGATTTCTTTCTTGATCTGCTCTGCGGTAACTTCACCGATCAGCATGCCATAGTTGCGGCGTATATAATTGATAATGGCTTCATCAAATTTATCGCCGCCCACACGTACCGAGTTTGAATAAACGACTCCGCCCAGTGAGATTACGCCAACTTCGGTAGTGCCACCGCCAATATCGACCACCATCGAACCAGTTGCTTCCTCGACTGGCAGATTGGCGCCAAGGGCTGCGGCCATCGGTTCCTCGATCAGTTCTACTTTACGCGCACCGGCACCATAAGCAGCTTCACGAATGGCACGACGCTCCACCTGGGTGGAACCGCAGGGAACGCAAATCACGATGCGGGGATTGGCGGAAAACAGGCGCGGCGGATTCACTTTCCTGATGAAATGCTTCAACATCTGCTCGGTAACGGTGAAGTCGGCGATCACACCGTCCTTCATCGGTCGAATGGCGGTGATATTGCCGGGAGTACGCCCCAGCATCTGCTTAGCCGCCAGTCCTACCTGCTGAATTACTTTTTTACCGTTGGGTCCGCCATCCTGACGGATTGCCACCACTGACGGCTCATTCAGCACAATACCTTGACCACGAACGTAAATCAGGGTGTTAGCCGTCCCCAGGTCAATCGCCATGTCGGTCGAAAAATACCCTCGCAGTACGTGATTATTTATGAAATTAAGCATGATGGCGAATTTCGTTAGTCTCGTTAGTCGTTAGGTTGGTAAATGGCAAGAATGGCAATAGTAGCAGTGGCGTGCAAAAAGGATAACGTCGATTAACCGGGCTATGATACCCTATATTATATGTTTGAATATAAGGGTTTTAGCATCCAATGTCACTGTCTCTGGTCGATATAAAACGTGTTGCAAACCTTGCTTGTATTGAAATCAGTGAGGCCGAGGCAGCCACTACACTGGTCCAGCTATCTGGGATTTTCGGCCTGATTGAGCAAATGCAGGCAGTAGACACATCCGCTATCGAACCCATGTCGCATGCCCAGGATGTGGTGCAGCGGTTGCGCGATGATACGGTAACCGAGTCCGATCAGCGTGAATTATTTCAGTCGATCGCTCCCAAGACCGAAGCGGGGCTTTATCTGGTGCCGAAAGTCATCGAGTGATACGTCAGCATGGCTCTGGAATCCATCCCCACTTTTCTACGATCTGTCCCGCCTCGCAAATACCATGTTGAACTACAGCCTCAAGCAGCTCTCCACCCTACTCGCCACTAAAAAAATCTCCAGCGTTGAACTGACTGGCGAATTCCTCAAGCGCGTAAAGGCATTGAACCCGGACTACAATGCTTTCATTACGGTCGACGAAAAAATGAGCCTCGCTCAGGCACGAGCTGCCGATGCGATGATCGCATCCGGTCAGGCACGCCCGCTGACCGGCATCCCCATTGCCCAGAAAGACATTTTCTGTACCAAGGGATGGTTGACCACCTGCGGGTCGAAAATGCTGTCCAATTTTGTTTCACCCTACGATGCCGGTGTGATCGAACGTTTCAATGCCGCCGGCGCGGTAAATATCGGCAAAACCAACATGGACGAATTTGCCATGGGATCGAGCAACGAGACCTCGTTCTACGGTCCGGTAAAAAACCCCTGGGATATCACGGCGGTGCCGGGCGGCAGCTCCGGTGGTTCGGCTTGTGCCGTGGCTGCGCGCATGGCACCCGCCGCCACCGGCACCGACACTGGCGGCTCCATCCGCCAGCCAGCGGCCCTATGCGGCATTTCCGGCATCAAACCAACTTACGGGCTGGTATCACGCTACGGCATGATCGCATTTGCTTCGAGTCTTGATCAGGGCGGACCGATGGCGAAATCAGCGGAAGATCTGGCCTTGATGTTGAATGTCATGGCAGGATTCGATACGCGCGACTCGACCAGTCTGCAACGTGCACCCGAGGACTACGCGCGCGATCTGGCCAAGCCGCTGCAAGGCCTGCGCATCGGTTTACCGAAAGAATATTTCGTCGCGGGAATAAGCGTCGATGTGGCGCGCGCAGTGGAAGCAGCCATCGCGGAATATCGCAGACTCGGCGCAGAAACAGTGGAAGTGTCACTGCCCAATACCAAGCTCTCGATACCCGTTTACTATGTGCTGGCCCCGGCGGAGGCGTCCAGCAACCTATCCCGTTTTGATGGTGTGCGCTATGGTCATCGCGCTCCGGAATATGCCAACCTCAATGACATGTACCAGAAAAGCCGGGCGCAGGGTTTTGGCGCGGAAGTGAAGCGCCGCATTCTGATCGGCACCTACGTGCTGTCACACGGTTATTACGACGCTTACTACATTCAGGCACAGAAGCTGCGCCGTCTGATTGCGCAGGATTTCGCCGCAGCCTTCGCACAGTGCGACATCATCATGGGGCCGACCACACCCACTACCGCATTCGCCCTGGGAGAAAAAAGCGGCAATCCGGTGCAGATGTATCTGTCCGATACCTACACTATCGCCACCAATCTGGCCGGGTTGCCCGGCATGTCCATCCCTGCAGGCTTTGGCGATAATAATCGGCCGGTGGGTTTACAAATCATCGGCAATTATTTTGCCGAAGCACAAATGCTGAATGTGGCCCACCAGTACCAGCAAGTAACGGATTGGCATACCCGGATGCCCGACAAACTGACTGCCTGAACTGTAGAGACACAAAAAATGCAATGGGAAATCGTAATTGGTCTTGAGGTGCATACGCAGCTCTCGACCCGATCAAAAATATTCTCCGGTGCAGCGACTGCGTTTGGCGCGGTACCCAACAGCCAGGCCTGCGCGGTGGATATCGCGCTGCCGGGCGTGTTGCCGGTATTAAATCGCGGCGCAGTGGAGCGGGCGATCAAGTTTGGTTTGGCAGTGGGTGCAAAAATTAATTCGCCTTCGATCTTCGCGCGCAAGAATTACTTTTATCCCGACCTGCCCAAAGGTTATCAGATCAGCCAGTACGAGCTGCCAGTGGTCGCCGGCGGCAGTGTAAAAATTATTCAGATTGACAGTAATGGCAACGAGTGCGAGAAAACCATCCGCCTCACCCGCGCACACCTGGAAGAAGATGCTGGCAAGTCACTGCATGAGGATTTTCAAGGCGTGACTGGCATCGACCTGAATCGTGCCGGTACGCCCCTGCTGGAAATCGTTTCCGAGCCGGACATGCGCAGCAGCGCGGAAGCAGTGGCTTTTGCCAAAACCCTGCACTCGCTGGTGCGCTGGATCGACATCTGCGACGGCAACATGCAGGAAGGCTCGTTCCGTTGCGACGCCAATGTATCGGTGCGACCTCTCGGCTCGGACAAGCTCGGCACCCGCTGCGAAATCAAGAACCTCAACTCGTTCCGTTTTCTCGAAAAAGCGATTGACTACGAAGCCAGGCGGCAGATGGAGATTCTGGAGGATGGCGGAACCATACGCCAGGAAACCCGGCTCTACGACTCGGATAAGAATGAGACCCGCACCATGCGCAGCAAGGAAGACGCGCAGGATTACCGCTACTTCCCCGATCCGGATTTGCTGCCGCTCGAAATCTCTGAGGATTGGATCGAGGAAATCCGCGCTTCCACACCAGAACTCCCAATGTCGAGGCGTTATCGTTTTATGGCACGTGACGCAGCCAGCTACGTATCTATGCTCCAAGAGCATTTGGACATAGATTTTGAAGCCGATCTGCACGATTGGGTCCAGCAAGCCCATCGTGAAATCATTGCTCCAGATACTCAGAAAACTTATGCGCTTTCTGCATATGATGCAGCGATGCTAACGGCTGATAAAAACACGGCAGATTACTTTGAGAAGGTAATCGACAATATTGGAAGTGCAAATGCAAAACTGTGTGCGAATTGGATGACGGGCGAAGTAAGCGGACGCTTGCACAAAGAAGCGCTGGACATCGCGCAATGCCCTGTCAGCC
>JAYUYT010000112.1:0-43913 GCA_043752345.1 Nitrosospira sp. | reverse complement strand
ATGGCAAGTTCGGAGCAGTTGGAATTTCTTGTCGAAAACATATGCCAGTATTGGGTTGCAGCTGTTTTTCCCATAAATCCCAACTGCGTTTTTTAGGTTGATGCGAATTGGACGGATGGGGCCATTTTCTAAGGACGCATAAATTCTCATGGTCTGCGGCTTTCGCAGAAGATAGAATGCGGCGGGCGCGGTTGGGATGTGGCTACGAATTTCCTGGTCAAGCGGGGGGAATTGTGCGACGGATATTGCGGTTTGATTTACGGCTGTTTCCATTTTGAACCACCTTTAGCCTTTCGGCACTGTTGAAGATGGTTCATTAAAAAATATGGTCTATCCTCCCCCGCAAGAGTCCCCCTATGCCCCAATTTGGGGGAAGGTGCTTTGGGGTAGGGTTATTCGGCGTCTTGAATATCTTGGTTTGCCCTCAGGCGCTCCCACGCCTTGTCGAAAACTTTCACCGAAAATGAAAGCATCTTTCGAACCTCGGCCTTTGCGCCAGGCTTTCCCTGCTTTCGTTTTGGCAGCTTTTTAGGGTCATACGAAAGCTCGCCGATAACTCGCAAGATTTCCTGCTCTTGAAATAACTGCTGTTGTAGCGGCTTTTTATTCAACCCTTCATCACCGTTCGAGCTTGTGCCTGGCACGGCTTCACCCTTCCCGGTGGTGGTGTCAGGCTTCGGGAATTCGTAGCTCACACGTGGACAGTTGGTTTTTAACCAAGCATTTAAGTCGTCCCAGTATGCCTCCTCGTAGAATTCCCGCACCACCTTGGATTTGTAAGGTGCTTTCTTGCGGGGTTCACACACAAGCAATACTTCATCTCCCACAGCCTGCATTAGCTTTTTCAGCATATCCTTGGCACGCTCACTAGTTTTCTGCTCTATCAGATTGGCGGCTTCCTCCAACGTATAGCGCCCTTCTTTATCGTGCCTTTCTTTGATTTCTTTCTCAGACAATACCTGACCCTCTGCCTTCCATTTTGCTTGTTCGGCTTCACTTGGTATCAATAATGCCCATTGTTCATTGAGTTCAGCCAACTTGTTTTTCAATTCGGCTAATTTGTCTTTCCTTATCTTGGCCTCGCTTGGCTTACCGCAGTCGCTATACGCCTCCCATTTTTTAATCTCATCTTCGGTAACCAGAATATTGGACATAAGAATGTCGTGCGACTTGATTTTAAGGTAAGGCTGGATTAAATCGACAAGGGGCATGTAGGTCTCGCCCATCACTATCGCTCTTGTACTGGCATCGGGCAATGGTGCTCTTGTCTGTATCACTGACACGGCTTTACCCTTCTTGATGGAGGTGGCTTCCAGTGCGGCCTCGCAATCTTCCATCAGTACAGCGCGTTCTGATTCTGGCAGAAAGGCTGCATACCTTTTTACCGCATCGCAGGTCTGTTTCACCAGCGCATCAGCTTGCCACTTTTCAAGCGGCGGCGCGGGTTCTTTACCATTGGGCGGTTCCGGCAACCTTTGCCATGTGATAGCCCAATGGTTCGATATGACAGAAAGTAGCTCAGCGGCAGCTCTCTCTCGCGGGGTCAGGTCGCTGCATTGGTGTAGCGATTCTGCGAGGTCTTTCTCACGCTTGATTAAGCCGATTTGCCCATGCAACGCTAAATGTACCTTGCGCACATTTTCATAACCCGGCAAGTCGAGATAAGCGCGCAGGTCGTGGCAACAGTAAGTACGGATTTGTTGGTATGTGCGGTAGTCCATGCTCACCCCTTCCGGTGTCAGCCTTCAAATAGGAACCCCCGTCACGCCGGTGAAGGAACCGGCTATTCCCCTTTGGCAATTACTCGCAGGGTAGGCGGGAGTAAACTCGCTATGCGGCTATCAGTTGGGCGCGTTGAACCTTGGGTGCACCTGCCTTGCGTACTTGCCACAAGTCATATGCTGCCTGCTCTGCAATCCATAAATCAGCCCGCCCGCCGTTCTCAACCCCTAGCCAACCCTCCAAACGCAACGCCATTTCTGGGGATATTGCGGCGCGCTCATTCAGTACGCGCGATAAGGCGGCACGGGTGACGCCCAGTTGCTTGGCGGCCTCGGTAACGGTTAGCCCCAGCGCGGGTAACACGTCTTCTCTCAATGTTCCGCCGGGGTGGGGGGGATTGTGCATGTCCATAATTTTTCCTCAGTGATAATAGTCTGTGGAACTTACTCTGTCAGGCGGCCAGCCTTGCCACCGGCTGGCGTTCCTCAGCTCGTTGCCGTGCTTCCCATAAGTCGCGCTGCACCTGCATCCTAAGCCAGAAGCCGGGGGAGGTCCCCAGTGCTTCGCTTAGGCGCAAGTCCATATCCGCGCTAATGGCAGCGTGACAGTGAAGGATGCGCGACAGCATCACTCTGGAAATTCCCAAGTGTTTGGCAAAAGCGGTAACACTCAGCTCCAGGTCGTCTAACCAACCCGTCAAAACTTCGCCGGGGTGTGCGGGGTTGTGCATGTCCATAATTCTTCCTCAGTGATAATCAAGATAATCCACTAGCTCCGCGTCTATGCCGTCAAACTTGAAAACCACCCGCCAATTAGCTTGCACTGGCACAAACTCAATTCCAGCTTTTCAGGAACTTTCGACAGAATCGACCGTCTTATTATTGCTATGGCGTTTACTCCCTTTTCGCTGTGGCCGGGGTTGGCTGGTGTACTTTCCCTACCAATCCCTTCTTATATCATCAGGCAGCGGGTACTACCCGCAAACCCGCTGTTACCGGCACAAACTTAATCCCGGCTTGCTCCAGAATCCACGCTTCAATCTTGACGTGCCACATGCGCAGCAGGTCGAGCGGGCGGCGGATATAGTGTTGTTCTCTCACCCCTTGCGGCGCGTGCCCCTGTATCTGCGCAGCGATTCCAGCGGGCATCTCTATCCATTCGCACAGACTGGCAAAGCTACGGCGCAACCCGTGCAGGGTCACATCCAAACCGGTAACAGCGCAAACCCTATAATGTGCAGGGTGCGGGTCTTCAATATGACCGGATGCGGCGCCGGGGCTTGAGAATACAAACTCATTGCGGCGCGGTAAGGTGGCCAGCAGGTGCGCCATGTAGGGCGGCAGGGGAATAACTCTCAACCCCTGCATCTTGTCCTTTATGGTTAGGCTGTTCCACTGAAAATCCACATCTTCCCAGCGAACGGCGGTCAATTCGTTCGTGCGTGCGCCGGTCAATAGCAAGGCTTGCAAGTAGGCACTGACTACAGAGTTGCTGATTTGCTTCACGGCGGCGAACCATGCGGGCAATTGCTCACGCTGTAATGCGTCATTTTTCTTTTGGGGCTTGCCTAGTATTTCGCGGGCGGCTTTGCTTTTGGCGGGGTTACTTTTCACTATTTCCCGATAAGCTGGATATTCTGCGCACCATGTCAGAAAGACAGTCAGCAGGCGGCTTGCTAGGCGGGCGCGTCCAGGTCGTTTTTTGCCTTCCACTGTTGCCCATTCCGCCACTCGCTCAGGCGTCAGGTCAATAAGGCGAACCGTTGCCAGTGATGCAAGGGTGCCGGGTTCGGTCAGTTTATGGCTTCGGGTTCTTTGCACGCCACCGGCCTGCATAGCATCAACATGGTCATCATAGTGACGCGCACCCCAAAAAGGTTTGCGGGCGGTTAGATACTCGTCCCATGCCATGCCCAGCGTCACGGCTTCGCGGGCTTCCTGCATCACCAGCGCGGTGGCTTCGACTTCCTTGGCCAGTCTTACGGCTTCCTTGGCGGCTTCCTTATCGGCTTCCACTTGGCGCGGGTCGTTGCCCTGGTCTATCAGGATTTGCAGGCGGCGGGCTTCGGCTTGCGCAGCATCGATGCCCCACACGCTAACCTTGCCAATCGTGACACGCATGGATTGCCCCTTAACCTTGGCTTGGAATATGTAACTCTTCATGCCTGTACTGGCTATTGCACGCACACCCAAACCCGGCACTTCGGCGCACCATAGGAAGGCTTGCTTTTTACCTTCATCACACTGGAAATTTGCAATCCGTCCGGCTGTTAATTTTACCTTTGCCATGGTATTCCCCTAAAATGTAACCAGAATGTAACCGCTTTTGCAGTATATAGCGGAATACTTATCAACACAAGGAATAGGGGTTAAACGATTAACTAATTGAAAAACAAGGAAACTGGTGGGGGAATGAGGTGGCAATCAACAGAGAAAAACACTATTTTAAGCGGATTGTGATTCCGATTGTCGTGGGTTCGAACCCCATCAGCCACCCCATCATGAATAAACCCGTTTAACCCGTGCTACCCCTCAACTACGGGCTTGATCGGCAGTAACTCCCAGTTCCATGCCTGCATACTGCACCACTATCCGTAGAGTGGAACGCGCGGCGCGGAGCTGTGCCGCGAGGCGTAGCAACGTACCCAGCGTCACGGATCGTCGCAACAGCAAGGCCAGCAGGCGGGCCGGATCCGCGCTGCCATCAGGGCGTACCGCCTTAAGTAACACTTGGGGCGGTGAAAATTCAACTGGATCTGCAATCACCCGCACCGCAAGGAATGGCACACCGGCATTCGCAGCCACCTCAGCCACTGCACCGCTCTCCATGTCCACTGCACAGGCCCCAGTGGATTCTGCCAACTCACGTTTGGCATTCGCCGAAGTCAGCACTCGCGAGCTCGTGGCTAATATGCCGCTCGCAATACTCAAGTGCGCGGGCAAACATTGTTGCAGGCGATTACGCCAATCCAGATCAACCGGCAATATGCCTCCAGCGTGAATCGACTCAGGCAGCACCAGGTCTCCCGGACGCAAGCTTGAGTCCAACGCACCCGCAAGCCCGAAACTCACCAGAGTGGTCGCACCACTTGCCCGCAACCCTACCGCTGCTTCCCGCGCCGCTTTCTCACCCATCCCGCAGAGCCATATTGCCGCACCCCCTCCCAAGCCAACCCTTGCATTGAAAGGCAAGCGCGATGAGGTAAGACAACTCGCTTCCACCCGCATGGCCGCGACGATACCTACCACCCTCACACGGAAGTCTTCCGAGTCAGCGCATGAAACCTCGCCAAAGCCCACACCGGAAAGTACTTCGAATAACCGTGATATCGCAAATAAAAAACCCGTGGAAAGCCTGGCGCAGTAAACCATGGATCGTCCCACAGACCGTTGTCATCCTGTTCACGCAACAGATATTCGATGCCACGGCGCACCGCCGAGCTGTGCACTTCTCCCGCCGCCATCAGACCAAGCAATGCCCACGCGGTCTGAAATGAAGTGCTCGTGAAAAAATGTCCGGCCTGTTGCGGCTTGAAGTAAGTATCGTTGCCTTCACCCCAACCGCCGTCATCACGCTGCACGGATTTAAGCCATTGCACTGCACGGCGGATGGCGATGTGATCGGTATCCACACGTGCCAGCCGCAAAGCCTCCAATACTGACCAGGTGCCGTAAATATAATTGCTTCCCCAGCGCCCGAACCAGGCGCCACTGGACTCCTGTTCGCTAAACAGATAACTCAGCCCCCGTTTCATACGATCCTGCTGTTCAGGCTTGCCATACAGGGCCAGAAAACCTGTACACCGGGCACTGACGTCGCTGGTCGGCGGGTCAAGCAACGCGCCGTGGTCAGCAAACGGAATCTCATTGAGATAGTAACAAGTGTTGTCGGCATCAAATGCTGCAAAACCTCCGTTATTGGATTGCATCCCGACAAGCCAGTCTGCCGCTCGCTCCAGACTTACACGATAAACTTGTGGATCCGCCTGATACATTGCCCAAGCCACTGCAGCAGTGTCATCCAAATCGGGATAATGAGGATTGGCATATTGGAAGGCCCAACCGCCACCAGCCAGCCCGGGATGATCTTCCTGCCAGTCTGCGGGCGCATCGAGTATCTGCAGAGGCACCAGCCAATCAAGGGCTCTCCGGATCGATTTCTGGTCTGCGCCTACATCCTCCTGCAAAGCAAGGGTTGCAAGGACGGTGTCCCACACCGGCGAGGTGCATGGCTGACACCAGGCACGCTCACCCTCTTCCACCAGCAATCCATGCAAAGCCCGGCGGCACTGCTCTCGATAAGGATGTTCGTAAGCATATCCCAGCAACGCCAGCGCTTCATTGGCATTCACCATGGCGGGGAAAATCGCTCCCAGACCACACTCACCGTTAAGCCGTTCCACTACCCAGCTTTCTGCACGACGTAGCGCAACGCGACGCAAGGCATTTGGGATGAGTGGTTCGAATAGTCGAGCCGTGCGCTCGACTATCAGGAAGATCCGGTTGAGCGTTGAACGCACTGGAAAGTAGTCGCGTTCATCTTCCGCAGGTACGGTGAACAGCTCGGGAATATTGACCTTACGCGGGTTGGCAGACTGCACCTTCAGAGAGTATAGAATGGTCAGCGGCACGGTCACGGTGCGCGACCAGTAGGCAATCTTGCTCAGGTGAAACGGAAACCAGCTCGGCAATAATATAATTTCCACCGGCATGAATGGCACCCCGCGCCAGGGAAGCTGACCCCACATGGCGAGCAGTATCCGGGTGAATGAGTTGGCCCGTGCTGCGCCGCCGTGCGCCAGAATGGCTGTGCGGGCGCGCACCATATGCGGCGCGTCGGGCAAATCACCGACGATCTTCAAAGCATAGTAAGCCTTGATCGTGCAGCTCAGATCGAAATGGCCGCCATAGTACAGCGCCCAACCACCATGTTCCGTATCTTGCTGCTCACGGATAAATCGGGCCAACCTGACTTCCAGGCCAGTGTCCACATCATCCATGAAGTGCATCATCAGCACATACTCAGATGGGATCGTGCAGTCTGCTTCCAGCGGGAAACACCAGTGCCCATCCTGTTTCTGTAGGGACAGCAGAGCCTTACGTGCTGCGGCAAACCCATTTTCCAGTGCCGCAGCATCTGTTACACCTTGCTCTGCATTTTGCCATTGGCGCGTAGCGGCAACCTTGCCTGCGGAATTACCGCCGTTATCCCGTAGAGATGCTTTGGTCATACGATCGAGGTCTCTTTAATCATTCGCGTACTAAATGCTTTGTTACATAACTCCGCATTATAACCCATTGATATGCTCCCGATAGTAGGTGCCGGGATGATTACATCAGACTGGAGTCGTGCGCCTTGGTTCCATGCATGCGGTGTGAAACAACTCGCTTCATTGTCGTCAGCGGTGGCCCTGGTCTGGTAATTCGCGTTCCGTTAATGCAGCAGCGGCATTCTGTCCGTACGCCGATCCCTTGCGGGATTGCTCTCAAGATCAATCTGCTGAAGATTAGCCCGTGGGAGGTCCAGCGTCATTTTTATTGGATCATCCTGTGAATGCGACACCCTGTCGGTACGGCGATCCCTTGCTGGATTGTTCTGTAAGGAATTAGCCTGCACTGAAGTACCTTCCAAAGAGTCATCCTGCGAAAAATCGTCATAGCTTTCAGGTGGCGGGTTGCCATCATAAACTTGATGCTTGCGCTGCTGCAAAGAAGCCTCACGCACGAACAGATAGGCGTCCAGCGCCGCCTGATCACGAATAAGCATGGAGCCCGATAATCGCGCGCGTTTGTCGATGATACCCAGAACGCCTATGGGCGCAAAAATTGCGGCGCTACTTATATAAAAAAGAGCATTAGTGAATACGCTGACGGGGATGCTGGATACATCGCGACTGCTGCTGGGGCCAAGAAAAGGAAGAAATAAATAAGAGCCGGTATCAACACCCCACACCCCCAGTGTCTGCCCAAAATCCTCGTCGTTCTGCTTCAGCCCCATGGGTGTCGCCATGTCAAACAATCCAAACAGGCCTATGGTTGAATTGATGGCAAAGCGCAAAGTATCCTCGAGTCCCTGCTGTACCTTGCCTTGCAGAAAGGCGTTCAGGGCTACGTTTGGATAAGCGACATTATCATAGAAATTTCCGATCGAGCGCCGCAAGGGGTTGGGTACATGTACTATGTAGGCATGGGCGACCGGCTCCAGAACGTGCCGGTCAACAGCATCGGTGATCTTGTAAAATGTGCGGTTGGTATTCTCGTAGGGATCGACTGGGGCGACACTCCGGGCAGTCTGGTCGCTCTGGTCATTCTGGGGTACGGTAGCGCAGCCTGCCAATAACACAGCAAATAGCAGTAACGTAGTTAGAGTCCGGTGATTAAGTTTCATAATCAGATATCAGGTAGATTGTTCTCCCGTAGATCCTGTTCTGTAATATATCGACTGCTCAGGGTGCGAAGTATAAACAAAAACTATTGAAGTGGTGCACAACTTTCTCATGAGCTTGCACCCCGGATCGAAGTCGCCAACAGCACTGGCAGTATCACCAGGACGCAGATCAGTGTAAGCGCCAACCCTATGGTGAGCAGCACCCCCATACTGGCAGTGCCCTGATGCGAAGAGAATGCCAGACTGCCAAAACCGACCAAGGTGGTCAACGCACTGTAAAAAATGGCGCGCGTGGTGCTAGTATGCATCAAATCTTCATGAGTCGTTTCGTCACTGCGGCTTCGGTGCACCAGATGGAGGCCGCTGTCGATACCGATACCCAGCAGCAGCGGCAACGCTATGATATTGGCAAAATTGAACTGGACTCCCAACAACACGGTAGCAGCACCTGTGAATAGCGCAGCCAGTAAAAGAGGAATCAACACCAGCAAGGTAAATACCACACTGCGCAACATCACCAAAAGTATTATGCTAATCCCCACCAGCGCCAGCGAAAAAGCCAGGATGAATGCCTGCACCACCGCCTCGCCTGCCTCCAGACTTATCACCGGCGCACCAGTGGCCTGCGGCGCCTCCTGCTGCACCGCCCGCACGAAACGTCGCAGCGCCTGATTATCATTGATATTCTCTGCCGGGTAGATCGCGACCCGATATTGCCCCGTCTGGCTGTGCCAGCGCGTGCGCAATGATTCTGGCAACTGCTGCTGAGCAAACGGGGTGGCTTCGAGCGAAGTATGCAGCCGCTGCATGGCATCGGGCAACAGGGCAAGCAAATCTTTGCCAACTGCATGCAACAACTGGTTCTTGTCGTCGATGCTGGCGGCCGCGTCAAAGTGAGTGAACAATACACCCAGCGATGCTCTGAGGCTGCGGGCGGGCACCAACGCAGGGTGATCAGGCCGTTCGGCAATGAATCGGTCCAGTGCGGCGCTCAGCCTATCCAGTGCGGTGCGCTGCTGTGCCAGCGTGTACTGGTTTGCCACCGGCGGTGCTGCCGCAAATGTGAGTGGCCCCAACGTAAGTGCCATCTCTTCAATGAGGGCGAGCTTCTCCTCCTGCGCTGTGGGTATGAAATCTAGGATCGTGACCACTCTGCCGACTTCAGGCAGCCCCATTAAACGCTGTGCCAGCTGATCCAGCTCCACCTCATTGTCGGCTAGCGCAACCGCATGCCAGGGTGAATGCTCGGTTTCTGCCAGCAACTCGCGAAAAGTCTGTACGGCTTCTCCACGCTGATCCTGCAGATTCAACAGGTTGTAGTCAAACTCAATCTTTGGTAATACCGCCACGGCAACAAGTAATGCGGCGAAAGTGCCGGCATACACCACTTTGCGCCACCGCAAAGGCAACTCGAGCAGCTTGCCCAGCGAACCCCCTGCACCAGTAGATGCTGCTCTAGGTCGTGTCGGCAAGTAGCGTTGTAAGGCAGGTGCCAAAGTGAGGGTAACCACCAGACTGATCAGCATACCAGTGCCCGCGATCAATCCCAGCTCTGCAACCCCACGGTAGGCAGTTGGCATAAATGCGTAGAAGCCGATAGTGGTGGTGACAGCGCATAAAAATAGTGAGTGCCCGGTGTCGCCGCCAGTTGCCTGCAGAGCCTTCGCCACTGACTGACCGCTTTCCAGCAACTCGCGGTATCGCAGCAGAAAATGGATCGCATAATCTACCCCGAGACCTACATATAGCACCGCAAATGCAATTGAGATGACGTTCAGATGACCGACTGCCGCGGTGGCGAAAGCCGCCGTCAGCAACAAACCCAGTACCAGGCTAAGCAGCACGGTAAGGATTGAGCCAGCCGTATGCAGCGCGATATAAAGCACCACCGTCACCAGCACGAGTGCGAGCAGTCCGGCGTATTCTGTACCATGCATCGCGCTCTTGAGCTCCTCGTCAGCCAGCGCCACATCGCCAGTGATGCGCAAACGCATCCCATTCTCCGTCAGACCAAGATCCCGTGCAGTGGCGCGCAGTGCCGCAATCGACTGTTCCGCTGCGGATAACTGGGTATAGTCCAGCTTCGGCTGCACCGTCATCAATTCCCGGTAAGTAGTCTTCTGTGCCTCGCCGCGAAACAGCACCTGCCATGATAGTGCCCGCGGTACACCGGCAAGTCTCGCATCCAGCGTTGCGCTCATCCCACCCAGCACTGGCCCCAGTTCAAGATTGCGCCCGCCACGTAACTCTTCCACCGCTTCCGTAAGTACTGAGGCGAAGGTATGCAAAGTGGGATCCCCGGCAATCCTTGCGATCAGCGGCTGTGCCGCTGCCAGGCGATCAGTGATATGCCCCAGTTCCGGTATGCTTTCGTAAAGCAGGCCATTGCGCTCAAAAAAAACATCTCCGCTTGGAAGATAGACATCATTAATATGCGTGGGGTCTTGTTGCAGGCGCTCTGCCAAGCGTTTGCTGGCAGTGTGTGCCTGCTCGGGTGTAGAGGCATCCAGCACCAGCACCAAGGTATCCATTTCCTGATCCTGAGGAAACGTTTTCTTGTAGTGCTTGTAATTGACGCGAAACGGCAGGTGCTCCGAGAGCATATCTGTGGTATCGCTATTCATACCCAGATTACGCGAGGTGTAGACGGCGCATGCCACCGCAATCAGCAGCGATGCGAACAGGACCCATGCAGCATAATGATAGGATGCAGCGACCCAGCGCGCGAAAGCGCGGTAGCTACGGCTATGCGAAGCTTCCACTATTGTGGTCACCCTTCAGGAAGCAAATCGGAACGATCAATAATTAATTTTGCTCGCTCAGAACGATCTTTTTCTTGAGCATGTCGATGAGCGCCGGAAAGCCATCCCGCTCAAGGACGGCACGGTATTCGACACGTTTCAGCGCAAGGTCACTGACACCATCAGCCAGAATGTTGATGATGCGCCAGCCGTCTTTTGTCTGCCGCAGGACGTAGTCGAATCGCACAACCTCGCCTTTTGCCTGGATCAACTGGCTCCGCACCAACACCTGTTCCCGCGGCATGGGCTGCTGCTCCACGAATTCAAAACGCTCGCCTTCGTGGCTTTTGAACCAGCCTGCGTAGCTGCTGATACTGAGTTGCCGAAAGGTATCGGTAAATACGCGTTGCTGTTCTGGTTCCAGCTTGGCCCAGTGACTTCCCAAGGCGGTGCGCGCGATAAAATCAAGGTCATGCGAGCGGTCAACAGCGGGCGCCAAGAGTTCGAGTCGGCCTCGATAGCCCAGTCTGCCACCCTCGCGCATCGCCTCGAGCAGTGTTTCATGGAAACGGTGTACAACTTGTTCTGGGCTACCTGACTCCGGCTTCTGCGCCCAGGATAGGGACGTGACCAGCAGCACCACTGCCATCACCCAGAAGTGTGAAACTGCCTTGATTCCGGGCAAGATTCTCATATTGACAACCTTTCCAGCAAACACACTCAACACATTTTTAGTTCAGAATAGCAGATCGTTATCCATCAGTGCCTGTGCCAACCGATCCGCCGGACGCAGAACCAGTCGTACCTGCTTTGCGTTCGACCACTACTGCTACGGGGAATTCTTTTCTGCCGGCACCATGCGGCTGGGCGACGTCATACACTCGCGGCAGTTCCGGTGCCATCGGTCCATCCGTGCGGGGACCGCGTAGCGATACTCCGAACGCTTTGAGCGGGTTCTGCAGCATGTCTTCAACCGCGGTGGCTTCATAACCGCAATGCGCCATGCACTGTGCGCATTTGGGATTGCTGCTGTTGCCATACTTGGCCCAGGGCGTGTCATCCAGCAGCTCCTGGAAACTGGCTGCATAGCCTTCGTCCGGCAACAAATAACAAGGTTTTTGCCAACCGAACACATTACGCGTTGGGTTGCCCCAAGGCGTGCACTGATAATTTTGATTGCCCGCCAGAAAATCAAGATAAAGCGACGAGTGATTCAGTTTCCACTTGCGCGTCTTGCCGATTTCAAAAATACCCCGGAATAGTTTCTTGGTATCTTCACCCTTGATAAAAATGCCCTGCTGCGGAGCACGTTCATAGCTGAATCCGGGTGCGATGGTGGCGCCTTCAACTCCTAGCTCCATGGCATAATCCAAAAATTCGGCAACGTCTTTCGGGGTTTCACCCTGAAACAGGGTGCAGTTGATCGTGACCCTGAAACCCTTTCCCAGCGCCAGTTTTATTGCCTCAACCGCGCGCTCAAAAACACCTTCCTGACACACCGAGGCATCATGCCGTTCTTTCATGCCGTCGAGGTGGATGGAGAAAGTCAAATAAGGCGACGGCGTATAATCGTCTATCCTCTTTTTCAACAACAGTGCATTGGTGCACAGATAAACATATTTCTTGCGGGCAATGATGCCTGCCACGATTTGCGGCATCTCCTTGTGGATCAACGGCTCACCGCCCGGAATCGATACCATCGGCGCATCGCATTCGTCGACTGCCTGCATGCATTCTTCAAACGTAAGACGCTTGTCCAGAATATCATCCGGATAGTCAATTTTACCGCAGCCTGCACAAGCCAGATTGCATTTAAACAAAGGCTCCAGCATTAGAACCAGTGGATACTTCTTGATCCCCTTCAATTTTTGCTTGAGCAAGTAACTGCCGACTGCTATTTGTTGACGTAAAGGAACTCCCACGTGCATCCCCTCCAAAAAAAACTACACTAAACCATGCTAGTTTCGCACAATGATTGTTTTCAATTTCTCTTTGGTGTTTATACCGACTGCTGCCGTCGCAGCAGCGCCGCCGGCAGCCTGAATGTGATGGCCTCGGCAACCCCCTCTATCTCGTCGATCTGGCTTACTCCAAGCTCCTGCAAACGATCCAGCACACCCTGCACCAGCACCTCGGGAGTGGAGGCCCCGGCCGTCACGCCAATGCGCGAGTCTGGAGCCAAACCAGTCGGGAGAAATCTCACCAGCATCCTGGATCAGATAAGCACTTACCCCGCTCATCTCGCCTACTTCCCGCAAGCGCGCGGAATTGGAACTGTTGCGCGCGCCTACCACCAGAATGACATCCACCTTGGCGGCCAAAGTACGTACTGCATTCTGGCGGTTCTGGGTCGCATAGCAGATGTCCGACAACTCGGGGCCGCGCACATCCGGAAAGCGCTGTTTCATCGCTTCCACGATGGCACGCGTATCATCCAGACTGAGCGTGGTCTGGGTAACATAGGCCACCCGCCGTGGATCGGCCACTTGCAAGGTTGCCACATCTTCAACCGAACCCACTACTTGCACCGCCTCGCGCACCCGTCCATAAGTGCCTTCCACCTCGACATGACCGCGATGGCCGATTGATTACAACTTCATACTCTTCTTTGCTGTAGCGCTGCGCCTGCAAATGCACCTTGGTAACCAGCGGACAAGTTGCGCACCTCCAAGCCTTCGGTGAGCAGCTTCCATGACGGCATCAGATACCCCGTGGGCACTGAGCACGGTCACCGCGCCGCATGGAATACTCTCCATCTGTTCAGTAAATACTACTCCGCGTACTTTCAGGTCGTGGATCACCCGTTGATTGATTATGTACGATCTGGTGCAACACGTAGATCGGCGCGCCATAAAGCACCAGCGCCTGTTCGACGATCTCAATGGCGCGCACTACCCCGGCGCAGAATCCTCTGGGATTGGCGAGTACCGCTTGTATGTCAACCCCCCTCGTTATTATTTGCTCTGCTGCATTGTCCGCATGCTAAATCGAAATATTAGCATGTATGCCGCACAAATTAAACACGCGGCTGCGACAGGGTTATAGCTGCAACTCCAAGGCGGTACAGCCCATGCCGAAAGTCTTAGTATGTTGTACGGATAAGGGGGAAACAGGTAAAAAAATGGAGCGCCGCAGCGCTCCATTTTCAACTAATCAAGACTCGATTAGAAATTGTGACGCATACCGATCGTCCAAGTGTTGCGCACACCTGACCGGGTAGAATCTTGTGTACCCTGATCCTCGTGACCACTCCCTGGCATACCGAGGGATACGCGCTGGAAGCCGCCGAACAGGCTGGTACGCTTGCTCAAGCTATGGATCGCGCCTACGGTGAAGCTTCTGTTCTCGCGAGCTGCTGTTGATGCGCCAATTCCGCCCGCCTCAGCTTTGGTCATACCGCCTTGCGCCACCAGCAGGGTATTGCCCCACTTGTAGTTGGTACCGACGTGCCAGATATCGCCATCAGCGCCCAGATTCATCGCGGAATTGCACTGCCCGCTGCTATTTACATCCAGTGGATTGGCGGCCAATGCAGCGCCGCTGGAACAAGTGGCGGCACCGATGGCGTTGACTACCCTTTCGTACTGACCGACAACTTGGAAGTTTTCATACTTCAAGGTCGTGCCGACACGCCAGTTTTCCTCGGCCCTGAGACCCAGAGCCTTCTGGGCAGCGCTAGCGTTGTCGCGCGAATAGCCGCCGAATAGGCTCGCGTCAAAGCCCGCGTAATTAAAGACGTATTTGCCTGCTGCTTGGCCATCAAACTCGCCGTCCTTGCCGCCAGTATTGCCGAAAGCTCCCAGACCAGCAGGCTGCAGGCCACCAAGACCAGCGGCAGTATTCTGACCAGGGTCAAGACTGTTGGCATCGCCTGGCATCAACATACCGGCAAAAGAGAAACCTGTCACGTTGACGGAGTCAAAACGGATCGCGCTGTTGACAAAACTGTTTGCGCCAGAACCCATACCGTTGGCGCTGCCGGTCATGGTACCACCGGCACCGTTGGCTTGCAGGGTGGTGTAGGCAAATGGATCTATCGTCATACCACCGGCAAAATCCTTGAATGGCGACTGGACGCGACCAAATTTTACATCGCCCCAATTATTGCTGGACAGACCAACCCACTGCTCGCGCGGGGTGGAGGCCGCACCGGCGCCAGTGTTCAGGCCCATTTCCATGCGGGCGTTGGCTTTCAGGCCACGGCCCAGATCTTCAGTGATCTGCAAACCCCAGCGCGACGACCGGGAATTGTCCGAGATACCTGATTGATAGGGAGTATTGCCGTTATCAACACCGCTGTATTCAGCCTGGACCCGACCAAAAATCGTGACGTTCGTTCCCTGCGCAGATGCAACTACCGGGACCGCGAGCGCACCAGCGACTGCTAGTGCAATCAGTTTCTTTTTCATGCGGAAAATCTCCTTTAAAGTTGAAACAACGAGCTACATCTTCTCACCGTCAGATTCGCGGTGGAGTGCGTCCCGCAGCTTGGACCCCTCAAGTTGAGAAGGTTGGATGAATTGTGCCTAAGGCGGAAGTGAGTAGCAAGGAAATCAAGTATTTTTTGGAAGGTAACTAGAGCATGTGTTGCTTTTATGCAACAAAACTGTAACAAAATCTTTTTGCCGCCATTCCTGCCCTGATTACACTATCAAATACGGCAATCACAATGCCGTATAAATATCATTTTACCCGAACAAATGCGCCAGTTCCAGCCCTGGATCGGCGGCTCGCATGAAGGCTTCACCCACCAAGAAAGCGTGGACCTGATGGGCGCGTAGCCGAGTAACATCAGCGGGCGCACTTATGCCGCTTTCGGTAACCACGATGCGCTCTGGCGGGATACGGTCAAGCAGTTGCAGCGTGGTCTCCAGCCGGGTTTCGAAGGTGCGCAAATTGCGGTTGTTGATGCCGATCAGCGGAGTGTTTAACTGCAGTGCCAGTTCCAGTTCCAGCGCATCGTGGACTTCGATTAGCACTGCCATACCAAGTGAATGCGCAAGCGATTCGAGCTGGCGCATTTGACCGACTGCCGCACCCCCCCCCTCGTTTGCGCCAACAAGCGTGTGGAAAACCGCAACGATCAGCAGAATGCAGTCCGCGCCCATGGCGCGGGCTTCCACCACCTGATACTCATCCAACATGAAATCCTTGCGCAACACCGGCAGATCGCAGGCGGCGCGCGCCTGCTGCAGATATTGCGCACTGCCCTGGAAAAACTGCCGGTCGGTTAGCACCGACAGGCAGGCGGCACCGTGCCGCGCATAGCTGGCGGCGATACTGGCCGGAACGAAATTCTCGCAAAGGACGCCTCTGCTGGGACTGGCCTGCTTGATTTCCGCAATTACTGCGGGCAGTCCGGCAGCAATTTTTTTGCGGATCGCGCCGGTGAAATCCCGTGGCGGCGCGGCAGTTTCCGCAGCGGTGCGCAATATGGCGAGAGGCTTGACAGCTTTTGCGGCAGCAATTTCTTGCACTTTAACAGCAAGGATTTTTTGCAGAATGTCAGACATTATTTAATCTGCCGAAGCTTTGCCCCGGTTAGAAAACTCTACCAGTTGCCGCAGCTTCGCTCTAGCCGCGCCACTCTCCACTGCCGCACGAGCTTTATTTATACCCTGCTGCAGCGACTCTGCCACGCCGGCAACATAAATTGCTGCGCCTGCATTGAGTAGCACGATATCCAGAGCCGGACCGGGCTGGTTATCCAGCACCGACAGCAGCATGTCTCTGGACTGGCTGCCATCTTGCACTTGTATGCTTTCGATGGCGCTGGTCTGCATGCCGAAATCTTCCGGTTTGATGATGTACTCGGACACTACACCGTGCCTGAGTTCGCCCACCCGGGTTTCGCCGGCGATGGTGATTTCATCCAGTCCATCTTTACCATGCACCACCAGTACGTGCTGGCTGCCGAGGCACTGCAGCACTCGCGTCAACACCCCGACTAGATCGGGGTGAAACACACCCAGTACCTGATTCTCTGCCCCGGCAGGATTGGTCAACGGCCCCAGAATATTGAACAGGGTGCGCACTCCCAATTCACGCCGTACCGGCGCTGCATGTTTCATGGCGCTGTGAAAATTGGGGGCAAACATGAAACCTACACCGATTCCGCTGATGTCTTGCGCCACCTGCTGCGGTGTTTGATTGAGGTTGACACCGAGAGCTTCGAGCACATCGGCACTGCCCGACTTGCTCGAAACCGATCGTCCGCCGTGCTTGGCGACCCGCGCCCCGGCAGCCGCAGCGACAAAAGCCGCTGCGGTGGAAATATTGAAAGTATGCGCAGCGTCACCGCCGGTGCCGCAAGTGTCCACCAGATGTTGGCGGTTTGCCACTTCCACCTTGGTGGAAAATTCACGCATCACCTGCGCAGCAGCGCTAATTTCACCGACAGTTTCTTGTTTTACCCGCAACCCGATGATGATGGCCGCAATCAGCACCGGCGACATCTCCCCACGCATAATCTGACGCATCAGCGACAGCATCTCGTCATGCTGAATTTCGCGGTGCTCGATGATACGGGTCAGCGCTTCTTGCGGTTTCATGATTGGCTGTCCTTGTGGTACGCGCACTGCCACCATGGTTTACTGCTCAAGAAAATTCTCCAGCAACTTGTGTCCATGCTCGGTTAAAATAGATTCGGGATGAAACTGTACGCCTTCAATCGCCAGAGTCTTGTGGCGGACACCCATGATTTCTCCATCTTCCGTCCAAGCGGTGATTTCCAGGCAATCCGGCAAGCTGTCACGCTCGATGGCCAGTGAATGGTAACGGGTTGCCGTGAACGGATTTGGCAGGTCGCGGAACACCCCGGTGTTGCTGTGAAAAATCGGCGAAGTCTTGCCGTGCATGAGCTGCTTGGCATGGACGATCTTGCCACCAAAAGCCTGGCCTATACTCTGATGACCAAGACATACGCCCAGGATGGGAATCTGGCCACTGTAGCATTCGATCACCGGCACCGACACGCCGGCTTCAGTGGGTGTGCACGGACCCGGAGAAATAACGATATGCGCAGGTTTAAGACGTGCGACTTCAGCCGGCGTGATCTCGTCGTTGCGGAACACCACCACCTCCTCACCCAGTTCGCCAAAATATTGCACCAGGTTGTAGGTGAAGGAATCGTAGTTGTCGATCATCAGCAGCATAGTTGACCCAAGACATGATTCCAGGAATTCAGGCCGCGTAGCGTCTATCGATACGCACCCTCCCTCGCATGAAAAACCTGACAGTAAGGAACATTCCTAGCTCGCCATTATCCCTTGTCCGCAGCTAGCGGACAAGAATAATGCTGCAGTTCCAATCTCGAGAGTGCCCGCCCGAAATGATCTGCTTCCGCATACCATGTTCCTGCAGAGTCCTGCGTAACGAACGCACTGCACAAAAAAACGCGGCTTCAACCATGTGGTTGAAGCCGCGTTGGGTTTATTGCGACCCTGATAAGTCTTTTACTTCGACGGTGCCGGCTTCTTGATTTGTTTCATCATGTCGTCGTCCCACTTGCCTTCGACCATCATATGCGCTGCAGCTCCCAGCAATACTGCTTCGATCAGGTTATGGCTCAGGTACACATACAAGCCAGGCTGAATGAACTCATACCCAGCAGCTACCGCAGAGCCACCCGGGACCCACCAGGTTTCCTGATTGGTGATGGGGGGGTCATTGAACGAACCGCCTTGCCACACCAGGTCGCCATGACCACCGATCAGATGCGGACGGGAATCACGATTGGCCTGGGAGTGAATGAACAGAACTTTCTCACCCACTTTTGCGGTGAGTGCATTCGGGCCGGTCAACGCGCCTGCTGCACCGTTGAACACTACATGAGTCGGGATAAGCCCTTTCGACAGTTCCAGCATATCGGCCATGCCTTCGAGCGGTTGAGCGTAGGTTTTGTATTTTCCATCCGCATCCTTGGGGATGTAAAAATCCTGCTCGCCGATGTAATAAGCCCGGTCATACTTCCATGACTTGCCCTTGTTGTCTGTCAGACCATTCTTGGGCAGCACCATAACGGCACCGCTCATGCCGGAAATGACGTGAAACGGGATCATGGTTCCGCCAGGAGCGCAGTGATAGACAAATACGCCGGTCTTGATCGCTTTCCAACGTATTGTGACTTCTTCACCAGGTTGCACCAAGTTCAAGCCTGCCCCGCCCAATGCACCAGTCGCCGCATGAAAGTCAGCGTTATGCGCCATCGTGCTGGTTTTGGGATTGACCAGGGTGACTTCAACGTAATCACCTTCGCTTACTACGATTAGCGGACCAGGTACGGTACCGTTGAAAGTCAAGGCCCATACCTTTGTGCCAGCGGCATCAATTTGTATGAGTTTTTCTTCCATGGTCATGCGCACTTCCACGACCCTGGGGCCTTTAGAAACCTGGTCATGCTTTGGCAAGAAGGGTGGCTTCACCAATTCCTGCTTCACTCTCGGTAGCTTATCGGCAGGATCTGCCCACGACACCGATGCAGCGCCAAAACATAACAGTCCTAAGCCGACGACTGCTTGAACAACTTTACTCATGTCTCCCTCCATAAAGTTAATTATTGCGCATAGAGCAAATGCGCCAATCCTGCCAGTACGCGTGCTACCCTAACGTTTACTCCTCTGTTTCAGAGAGTAATGGCAAATGAACTATACATCTTCAGGACATGCTTGTCTATAGGCCATTTGTAACGCCAAATAGCAGTCAAATAGGTGACTTAAATTCGATGAGGTATGTCCGATAGGGGTGAGCGCGGATTTAAGGCGGCAGCCTTGATTTCCATTTGACAAGGAAAATAGGTGACAGCGCGCTTGCACAGCAAAGCACAAGTTGCGACAGAAGATAGAAAACCAGCGCGCTGCTTGTTAATGAAAACAAAGCGCTCAAACAGCAGACTAAAATCTGTGGATCAACCCATTACCTTCCCAGATAGTGAGCCGATCCACAGCAGTAACCGTCCGGCTTAGGGGCGTGAACCCGAAAGCGGAAACGGCCAGCTGGAAGTAGGACTGCTGATGTCCAGAGTAGATGTGCTCGCCGTCGGTCTTGCTGCAGCCTTTTTCGCTGGTGCAGCTTTCTTGGCTGGAGCAGCTTTTTTCTTTGGAGCAACTTTCTTGGCCGGAGCAGCTTTTTTCTTTGGAGCAGCTTTCTTGGCCGGAGCAGCTTTCTTGGCCGGAGCAGCTTTTTTCTGTGGAGCAGCTTTCTTGGCCGGAGCAGCTTTTTTCTTTGGAGCAGCCTTTTTGGCCGGAGCAGCTTTCTTGGCCGGGGCTTTTTTCTTAGCCGCTGACTTCACAGCCGCCTTCTTAGCGGCAGGTTTCTTTGCTGCGGGTTTCTTGGTAGTTGCCATTTCAACCTCCAGATTAAAGTTACACAGGGTTACAACTTTCTACATTTACTACGACTACACCTACTACTACTGGCAAATTTTGGAACCGCAGACAAACAGCAGAAGCCGCGTTCACCAAAACCTAACCGTAGTTCCTTTAATGCAGCAGGACTCTCTTTCCTAGCTCTGCTTACAATATTCTCGGACAGCACATTCACATCCAGATTAATCCCATCTATTCACAACACCTTTTTCTCTATCGGATCAATATTGATTTTCTTTAATTTCTTTAATCTATTCATGCTATAAAAAATACCAGCAGCCGCAACCTCACGCGAGTACATCACATATTTCATACCATTAACGAAATGTTGGTACACACCACATTGTCATCAGCATATTAATGCAATGCCCTTTCTCCATTTCAGTCCCAGCTAAGCGCACCACCGGTCTGATATTCGGTAACACGGGTTTCAAAAAAGTTCTTCTCTTTTTTGAGGTCTATCATTTCTGACATCCATGGAAACGGATTATTGGCACCCGGATAAAGAGTATCCAATCCGATCTGCTGGCAGCGACGATTGGCAATGTAGCGCAGATACTCTTTGAACATCGGCGCATTCATCCCCAATACCCCACGTGGCATGGTGTCTTCGGCATAGCGATATTCCAGTTCCACCGCTTTTTGCATCAGCCCATTGATTTCATCGCGAAACTCTCTAGTCCAGAGATGTGGGTTTTCCATCTTGATCTGGTTGATAACATCAATACCAAAATTGCAGTGCATGGACTCGTCCCGCAGAATGTACTGATACTGCTCTGCCGCACCAGTCATTTTGTTCTGCCTCCCCAGTGCCAGGATTTGCGTAAAACCGACGTAAAAAAACAGCCCTTCCATGATGCAAGCGAACACGATCAGGCTTCTCAATAACTTCTGGTCAGTCTCCAGCGTACCGGTCTCAAAGTGCGGGTCGGTAAGTATGTCAATGAATGGGATCAGGAATTCGTCCTTGTCACGGATTGACGCCACCTCGTGATAGGCATTGAAAATCTCGCCCTCGTCCAGGCCCAGCGACTCGACGATGTACTGATAGGCATGGGTATGAATTGCCTCCTCGAATGCCTGGCGCAGAAGGTATTGGCGGCATTCCGGATTGGTAATGTGACGGTAGGTGCCGAGCACAATATTGTTAGCGGCCAGCGAATCGGCTGTGACAAAAAATCCCAGGTTGCGTTTGATCAGGCGGCGCTCATCCTCAGTCAGTCCGTTGGGATCTTTCCAGGTAGCAATGTCGCGGCTCATATTAATTTCCTGCGGCATCCAGTGGTTGGCGCAGGCGGAAAGATATTTTTCCCATGCCCACTTGTACTTGAATGGCACCAGCTGGTTGACATCCGCCTTGCAATTTATAATCT
Organism: Nitrosospira sp.; assembly: GCA_043752345.1. GTDB lineage: Bacteria > Pseudomonadota > Gammaproteobacteria > Burkholderiales > Nitrosomonadaceae > VFJL01. Next base: position 22,325 of record JAYUYT010000112.1, on the reverse strand, counting down.
GCTTATCTTCCACCGATATGCGGCGATTAGAGCTCCCAACAGCAGAACGTTCGCTGCCTTTACTGCTTCTTATTTCAGTACCTCCAACAACCGTCACACCACTAGCGACTTGCAGTCTTCGCCCGGAAATGGGCAACATCTGCGCACTACCCGATGTCCCCTGCAATAACGAAATTCCCGATTGCACCGGTTCGTTCTCGAATGTCAGCATATTTTCTTCTCCTTTTATTCCTGATGCTGCGCGAATTACTGGCACGATTCGCACTCGGGGGTATCGATGGAACAATATTTCAATTCGGTCATTGTCGACACCACATTTGTTGCAGTCATGCCGCCATCTGCGGGTACCGCGTTCAAGACGCCTGTTTTAACCGTGGATTTTTCTGCTGAGGTCGCACCTAATGTGCGCAGATAATAGGTGGTTTTCAGGCCACGCAACCACGCCAGCTTGTAGGTTTCATCCAGCTTTCTGCCGGAAACGCCTGCCATATAAATATTCAGTGACTGCGCCTGATCAATCCATTTTTGCCGCCGCGATGCCGCCTCGATCAGCCACTGTGGCTCGATCTCAAATGCGGTGGCATAGAGTCTGCGAATATCGGCTGGTGCCCGGTCTATCTTACTCAGGGCGCCGTCGAAATACTTGAGATCAGAGATCATTACTTCATCCCAGAGACCAAGCTCTCTCAGATCTTTTACCAAGCGTTCGTTGGCAATGGTGAATTCCCCCGACAGATTGGATTTAACGTAGAGATTTTGGTAAGTCGGCTCGATACTGGCGGACACACCGATAATGTTGGAAATGGTCGCGGTTGGTGCAATCGCCAGACAATTCGAATTGCGCATGCCGTGCTTCTTGATGCGGCTACGCAGCGCATCCCATTCCAGCGTAACCGATGTGTCCACTTCAACATAGCCGCCGCGCTCTTCCCGCAGCAGATCAAGGGTATCTTGAGGCAGAATCCCACGATCCCACAAACTGCCGCGATAGGAGGTGTAGCAACCGCGCTCCTCGGCCAATTCGGTGGAAGCCCAGTAGGCCTGATATGCTACCGCTTCCATTGAGCGGTCAGCGAACTCCACCGCCTGTTCGGAGGCATAGGGGATACGCAACATATGCAGACAGTCTTGGAAACCCATGATGCCTAACCCCACCGGACGATGCTTGAGGTTGGCGTTGCGCGCTTTGGCAACGGCATAGAAGTTGATATCGACTACGTTGTCCAGCATACGCATGGCGGTGCTGACAGTGCGCTTGAGCTTGTCGGCATCAAGCTTGCCGTCGGTGATGTGTGCTGCCAGATTGACCGAACCCAGATTGCACACTGCGATTTCGTCCTCATTGGTGTTCAGGGTAATCTCAGTACAAAGATTAGAACTGTGCACCACTCCAACGTGATTTTGGGGTGAACGGATGTTGCAGGGGTCCTTGAAAGTGATCCATGGGTGCCCGGTTTCGAATAACATGCTAAGCATCTTGCGCCACAGCTGCTGCGCAGGAATCTTTTTGTATAAACCCAGTTCGCCGCATGCAGCCTTTTCCTCGTAGGCAAGATAAGCTTGTTCAAACGGCTTGCCGAATTTTTCATGCAGGTCAGGCACATCTGAGGGCGAAAATAGCGTCCACTCCCCTCCTTCCATTACTCGTTTCATGAATAAGTCGGGGACCCAGTTGGCAGTGTTCATGTCGTGGGTGCGCCGACGATCATCACCGGTATTTTTGCGCAGTTCCAGGAATTCTTCGATATCCAGATGCCATGTTTCCAGATAGGAACAAACCGCACCCTTGCGTTTGCCTCCCTGATTCACTGCTACCGCAGTATCGGACACCACCTTGAGGAATGGCACCACACCTTGCGATTTGCCATTGGTACCCTTGATATGCGAACCCATCGCCCGCACTGGCGTCCAGTCATTGCCCAATCCACCAGCATACTTGGCGAGCAGCGCATTCTCCTTGATCGCCTCGTAAATGCCGTCAAGGTTATCTGCCACCGTGGTGAGATAACACGATGACAGCTGCGAACGACAAGTGCCGGAGTTAAACAGAGTCGGGGTAGAACTCATGAAATCGAAGTTTGACAGCACATGATAGAACTCGATCGCGCGTGCCTCGCGATCCACCTCATTCAGTGCAAGTCCCATCGCCACTCGCATAAAGAATGCCTGTGGCAACTCAATCCGCTGGTCTTGCACATGCAGGAAATAACGGTCATACAAAGTTTGCAGACCAAGATAGCCAAACTTAAGGTCGCGGGTAGCATCCAGTATTTTCGCCAAACGGGGCAGATCGAACTGCGCCATGCGTGCATCTAGCAGCTCAGCGTCGATACCGCGCTTGATGAAGCTGGGGAAGTAATCTGCGTAGCGTGACACCATCTCCTGCTGTACGACTTCTTCACCCAGCACTTCGAAGCGGATGGTATGCAGCAGCAACCGCGCGGTCACATAGCTGTAGGCGGGCTCTTTCTCGATCAGTGCACGCGCAGAAAGAATGACCGATTTTCTTACCTCTTCTGCTGGCACCCCATCGTACAGATCTTTCAATGTGGCCTTAAGTATCAGCGTGCTGTTAACCGTCTCACCCAAGCCCGCACAGGAGGACTCGATCAGCGCCAGCAATCGTACCGTGTCCAACGGAACTCTACGGCCATTCTCCAGCACGTGCAGAATGCTGGCCGGGGCTTCTGCCGCAACTTCTGCCTTTTGTTTCGCCCGCTCCCGCGTCCGCTCCTCACGATAAAGCACGTAGGCGCGCGCCACATCGTGCTCACCAGAGCGCATCAGCGCAAGCTCTACCTGATCCTGAATATCCTCAATATGGAAAGTCCCGCCTTCCGGCTGATGGCGTAACAATGCACTTACCACATCATTGGTTAAGCGCCCAACCACTTCGCGCACCCTAGTGGAAACCGCACCCTGGCCGCCATTTACAGCAATAAACGCCTTGGTCATGGCAATAGAAATCTTGCCCGGCTCGAAAGAAACCACTGAGCCATTACGGCGAATTATTTTGTGCTGGGAATAGCGTGAATCTTGGGAAAAAGTAGCTGGAGAAAGATCATGACTAGGCGCTAGTACTAGATTGGTATTATCTGTTGCAAGCTGCATGTCGAACTCTCCTTATCTATCTTTTCTTCTACTCAAGATGGGAAACTTTTTCCGTTAACCAGACCAGATACTGCGTATATCACTTAACTACTACATCTAGTAGTTGGTCAAATCCTATCCTGCTAGTCATAGTATGAATACATGGAGCGTAGTTTTGTGCAATTGAAAAAATAATGCAAGTGTTTTTTGCAAATATTTTTCAAAAGAGGGCATGGCGGTATAACTAGTCATAGAAGAAAATAAGGAAATCCGGGAATAAACTGGGGAAAACATTTTCCGCTGGTTAAGCACAGATGTACTGTGTCACTCGCGCCAGTGCTTCTGCAGCAGTCAACAGCACCGTTGCATTACCTAGACATCCGCCTCGAAGCACACACAAGAAAACTCAGATCAGAATTATTGCAATGGAATCGATGGCTGTTGCAAGTATTGCTAACATGAAACTCCCAGTAGTGCACCGCGGGCATGCAAATCCTCCATGACTACCAGCCCACCCTGAATCACGGTTTCGGGCACAGGATGGCGGCTTTCTGTCGCGACGATCTCAAGCGCGTGCCGACCGGTGAGTTTGGCGGTTTCAAGCAAATCCAGCAAACGTGCGGTGAACGTATTGATTTCCATGAATTGAACTCGATCATCCGCATCGCGGAATACCAGCAAATACGTCTCTATCGGCGCAGTCCGGACACGCGGACCGATACGCTGTACGGGCCAGTGATAATGCAGGCTGGCAAGCACCGGATTCAGCACCGGGCGCTGCTCGAGCAAGTCGTCTCCCGGGTCGATCCGATCCCAATCCGGCACACGAGTCGAAATGGACAGCACTAGCTCTATCCATTCATAGTGGGCAAGTTCCAGCATATATGCGGGGTAATGCGCAGATGCTGTCCACTCGGTCTGCAGGAAACGGATGAATTCATCGGGTATCTGGCGGAAAAAAGGCGAGTGGCTGCGGTGCGTGGCAAGAAAGGCGCGCACCAATCGTGTCCAGCGACGCACCCCCAGCACTTGCCGCAACACGGGAAAGCAAGCCAGAAGAAAACTCTCGATATTGTTGTAAACCAGCCCACTGTATACCTGCATGCGCCGCGCTTCAGTACCGTGCGGACGGGGATGTGCCTTCGGCTCGCGGATATGCGCGGTGAAGGCGTATTGAAAGCGCTGAAACTCAAGGAGTGCAGACATGGCTTGCATGAGTATGTCTGGTCTGAATCAGGGCGATACGTTCAACCTCGCAGACCAACTCATTGAGGGGCGGAATATTAAAGTCGCGTTCCAGCAGCGTCGGCGTCACACCATGAATGCGGTAGGCCTCATCCAGCAGCGCCCACACCGGATCGATTACGTCCGCACCATGGCTATCGATGATCAAGTCCTCCGCTTCCCTATAGTGCCCGGCCATGTGCATATAGACAATGCGCTCGGTTGGCATGGCGCGAATAAATTCAATCGGGTCGTAGGCATGGTTGATACTGTTTACATACACGTTATTCACGTCAAGATGCAGATCGCAATCCGCTTCGGTCAGTACGGCACGGATAAAGTCGATTTCACTCATTTCTGCAATGGGTGCACGCAAATAAAATGAAGCATTCTCCATGGCGATGCGGCGCTGCAGAATATCCTGGGCACGGTGTATGCGTGCGGCGACGTACTTCACTGCATCCTCGGTAAAAGGTATCGGAAGCAGGTCGTACAAGTGGCCGTCATCAGAACAGTATGAAAGGTGCTCGGTGTAAAGCGGGATTTGATGCTGATCGAGGAACTGCCTGATTTTATGCAGCAACACCTCATCCAAGGGCGCCGGACTACCAATCGACAGCGACAGGCCGTGGCAGACAAAGGGGTAGCGCTCAGTGAAACTACGCAAGTCACGCCCCGGCAGGCCACCGAGATCGATCCAGTTCTCTGGTGCGATTTCAAAGAAATCAATGGCGCTGGGGACGCGAGCTTTTAGCGCAGGAATCAATTCGCGCCGAAATCCCAGTCCCGCGCCAGCAAAGTGTAGAGGATTCATGACATCTTCCGGGCGGCTATCCTTTCATACTGCCGCGCCCACTCTCACCATAAACCGCACTTGCCGTCTTTCATCTATTTCTTCTTGGCTATTTCGCCTTTTCCCAATTCGGCTTTGTCAATAAAACCGTCTTTGTTGGCATCCATGTGCTCAAACATGGTGTCATGATGCTTGCTCCACTCTTCCTTGCTGACCTTGCCGTCCTTGTTGCTATCGGCCATGGTCACACCACACATGCCTTCGCTGGATTTCATTGCGCCACATTTGCCCTGACCGCATTTTGCTTGCGCAATTTTCATTGCCCCATGTCCTTGGGTTGCCATGTAGCCGCTATCCAAAGGTTGAAGGACGAAGGGATTCTCAGCAGCGGAAGCCAGTGGCGCAATACCAAGGGTGGTGGCAAAGGCTGAACCAACAGCGATGGATATTAGGGATTTTTTGCGGGACATGATGCTCTCCTATGGGTATGAAAGAATATTACGTCACAGTTTACCGGAAAATCCGGTGCCTGCTTGTTGCACAAAGCTCACGAATCGAACTCCTTTTGCAATTCAATTCTGATGCATTACCGGGCCTCTCGCAAGCTGGGGGGCACGTGCCATGGCGAACTGGGGATTAACATTAATCTGTGGACAATCCCCACCGAAAAAGCATAGCACAAGTCCTGTCGGGAAAGCGGTTCATAAAGCAGTCACGGGGGTCGCCACGGTACGATGCATTCATTTAATGGCAGGGTATGTATATACTATCGATTGCGTCCCAACCTAGGTCAACCGCGTTTCGCCGTAGCCGTCCGCGCTGCTTTTGATCCAGAAAGCCGCCCCAGAAAGTCGCAAATGAAGTTTTACCGGCAGCGATCAGCTTGTCCATGCCCACGCCAGTCTCGATCCCTAGGCCGTCCAACATATAGAGCAGGTCTTCACTCGCCACGTTGCCGGAGGCGCCGGGCGCATAGGGACAACCACCCAGACCTGCCACCGAAGAATCAAGCACACTTATACCGCATTCCAGTGCGGCATAAGCGTTGACAAGCGCCTGACCGTAGGTGTCGTGAAAATGTCCAGCGAGATTCTCCAGCGGCACTTTTTCCGTCACCACTTCGACCAGTTTTCTGGTCTTTCCCGGCGTGCCCCTGTCGATGGTATCTCCCAGTGAGACCTCATAGCAGCCCATATTCAGTAATTCTGCCGCGACGTCTGCCACCCTGCCTGCCTGTACTTTGCCTTCGTACGGGCAGCCAAGGACACAGGAAATATAGCCGCACACACGCACACCGTTTGCCTGTGCTGCCGCGCATACTGCGGCAAAGCGTATCAGCCCTTCGGTGATGAAACAGTTAGTGTTTTTTCTGGAAAAGGTGTCACTGGCGCTGGAAAACACTGCAATCTCCCTGACCCCGGTGGCCAATGCCGCAGCAAAACCTTTCATGTTGGGAACCAGTGCGGTATAGCTTACGCCAGGCTGCTGGTGTATGCCTGTCATGACCGCTACATGATCCGCCATTTGCGACACCCACTTAGGCGACACAAACGCGGCGGCTTCCACCACGGATAACCCTGTCTGCACCAGCCGCTCAATCAGCTCTATTTTGACTGCGGTAGGGATAATGGCAGATTCATTCTGCAAACCATCACGCGGCCCGACTTCGACTATTTTCACATAGCTTGGAAAATTCATTTTCCCTATCCTGTTTTGCCGTTAAGGAACCACTGAATCCTTTTAGCGCAGCAACAATGACTGCAACTCTTATCCAGCTAGAGCGATTCATCCTTCTTCAACAAGTCATATGCCAGTATATAATGGCTCCTTTTACAAATTCAAAGTTAGGCTGAATATGGCCCATAATTACAGCAATGAATGACACAAAAACAGACCCGGAAACATCGACGCTCGATGCCTGTACTCAGCATGGCGAGGAGACACTGGCCTCTCAGCTCCTGCTGATTAAAGAAAAAGGATACGACTTTGCGCCAGAGTTCAAGCAGATGACGATTCATCTCTATCTGGTAGGCGTTATGTGGCGCCATGGAGAGCATCTTGGCTTGGCAACGGATGCCCGTGACCATGCTTTTACAGCGTTACACTCGATGCTGATTAGTCGCGGCATGAGAAAAAAGGAAGTCGAGCGACAAATTGCGTTACTGCGCAATATGTCTCGCCTGGAAGACGGTAGCGATACACTTGCCATAACTGCCGGCTATCAAGCAGTATCTGGTGATGTTGGCCTGACCACGGTTCTTGATGAGTACCTTGATGAGGTAAGGGTTTCCGGCGCGCTCTGGCGGCTCTATGACCGCGGCAAAAAAATTATGCTTATCGGTGGCTTAGTCGCGGCCGTTCTTGCAATCTGGTTTGTTACGATCTTCATGCCGTCAAGCAGCGGGGTTGCCATCCTGGCAGTGGGACTTGTTGCCGCCGCTCTGGTCGTCATCCCGACGTTCTTAATCGGGATATTGATTTACCGGAAGAAGATCAAAAAATCACAGCCACCGACTCTATCCTCACAGTAACTACGGACGGCACCTGGGAAACGGGGTTACCCGCACAAACACGCAACGATAGGGCCGATTCGAAATAATGAGCGCCAAAATCATGGACGGCAATGCGATTGCCCGGGAAGTACGTGCAGAATGGAAGGCCCGCGCAGAACGCCTGATAGAACAAGGCCTGCAGCCGGGACTGGCAGTGATCATTGTCGGCAGCAACCCAGCCTCCAGCATCTATGTGCGCAACAAGGCCAGAGCTTGCGATGAAACCGGCATCTATTCAGAAATTCACGATTTCCCGGAAAGCGCGAGCCAGGATGAAGTGATACAGCGCATTCAGGAGTTGAATAAGGCTCCCAGAATCCACGGTATTCTGGTGCAGTTGCCGTTGCCGCATCATTTCGAAAGCCGCAAGGTAATTGCAGCCATCGCGGTGGAAAAAGACGTGGATGGTTTTCATCTCTATAACGTTGGCGCGCTGGTCACTGGCAATAGTGTATTCCCGCCTTGCACGCCCTTTGGCGTGATGAAAATGCTGGAAAAGAGCAATGTCACAATCGAAGGGCAGCATGCGGTAGTGGTAGGGCGCAGTAATATCGTCGGCAAACCGATGGCGCTGATGCTGCTGGAAAAGGGGGCCACCATTACTATCTGTACCTCGAAGACGCATAATCTGGCCGAACACACACGCCGCGCCGATATTCTGGTGGTGGCTGCTGGCAAACCGCGCATAATTACTGCCGACATGGTGAAACCCGGCGCAACCGTGATAGACGTAGGCATTAACCGCATGCCTGACGGCAGACTCACGGGCGACGTGGATTTCGAATCGGTCAAGGAAAAAGCGGGCTACCTCACACCGGTGCCGGGCGGAGTGGGGCCGATGACCATCACCATGCTGCTGTGCAATACCATCGCGGCTGCAGAGCGTGCTCAAGCAAGGGTTTAGCCGCAGACTAACCTGGGCAAACAACTTCGAGACAAAACATGGAACCCCTACCCGACATCGACCCGCAGGAAACACAGGAATGGCTGGAGGCAATGGAATCCGTGCTGGTGCACGAGGGAACGGAGCGGGCACATTACCTGCTGGAAAGACTGGTGGAAAAAGCCCGCCGCTCCGGGGCTTATCTCCCTTACAGCGCCACTACCGCCTACATCAATACCATACCACCCGGCAAGGAAGAGCGTTCACCCGGCAATTATGAGCTGGAACACCGTATCCGCTCTTACGTGCGCTGGAACTCCATGGCAATGGTATTGCGCGCCAACAAAAACACCAATGTCGGCGGTCATATTGCCAGCTTTGCGTCTGCTGCGACACTCTATGATGTCGGTTATAACCATTTCTGGCACGCTACCAACCCGGATCATGGTGGCGATCTGGTATTCGCACAAGGGCACTCCTCCCCCGGCCTTTACGCTTATGCTTTCCTGTTAGGAGAACTGACACAGGAACAGCTCGATAACTTTCGCCAGGAAGTGGGGGGCAAAGGCTTGTCCTCCTATCCGCATCCATGGCTAATGCCCGACTTCTGGCAATTCCCGACGGTATCGATGGGATTGGGTCCGTTAATGGCGATCTACCAGGCACGCTTCATGAAATATCTGGACAGCCGTGGCCTGATCAAGACCCAGGGACGTAAAGTGTGGGCTTTCATGGGTGACGGTGAAATGGATGAGCCGGAATCGCTGGGGGCGATTTCGCTGGCCTCGCGTGAAAACCTGGACAATCTGATCTTTGTCATCAACTGCAATCTTCAGCGTCTCGACGGACCGGTGCGCGGCAACGGCAAGATCATCCAGGAACTGGAAGGTGATTTCCGCGGCGCTGGCTGGAATGTCGTCAAGGTAATCTGGGGGTCCTACTGGGATCCCTTGCTGGCCCGGGATACCAAAGGCCTGCTGCAACAACGCATGATGGAATGCGTTGACGGTGAATACCAAACCTTCAAGTCCAGAGACGGCGCTTATGTACGCAAGCACTTTTTCGGCAAATATCCGGAACTGCTGGAAATGGTCGCCAGCATGTCTGACGACGACATCTGGCGCTTGAATCGTGGCGGCCATGACCCGCATAAAGTCTATGCTGCTTACGCCGCGGCGGAAAAACATACGGGGCAACCTACCGTGATACTTGCCAAAACCATTAAAGGCTATGGTATGGGCGAAGCAGGTGAGGCGCAGAACATCACGCATCAACAGAAAAAAATGGGGACCACTTCGCTGAAGGCATTCCGCGATCGCTTTGGTTTACCGGTTGCGGATGACAAGATCGATGAAATCCCATATCTCATGTTCGATCAAGATTCGCCAGAACTCACTTACATGCGAGCCCAACGCAAGGCGCTGGGGGGCTTTCTGCACCGTCGTCAGCGCAAGGCAGAACCGCTACAGATCCCGCCGTTAGCGTCGTTTGAAACGTTGCTCAAGGCGGGCGGCGAGGGGCGCGAGTCCTCCACCACCATGGCATTCGTGCGCATACTCAACATTCTGGTAAAAGACAAGAACATTGGGAAACGTGTAGTGCCAATTGTCGCGGACGAATCGCGCACTTTCGGCATGGAAGGAATGTTCCGCCAGCTTGGCATCTGGTCTTCGGTAGGACAGCTCTACACACCGCAGGATGCGGATCAGCTGATGTACTACAAGGAAGACAAGAACGGCCAGATCCTGCAGGAGGGCATCAATGAAGCAGGGGCCATGTCATCATGGATGGCGGCGGCAACTGCTTACAGCACCCATGGTGTGCAGATGATCCCGTTCTTTATTTTCTACTCCATGTTCGGGTTCCAGCGCATCGGTGATCTTGCCTGGGCAGCAGGCGACATGCGTTGCCGCGGTTTTTTGCTAGGCGGCACTGCTGGACGCACCACCCTGAACGGCGAGGGTTTGCAGCACGAAGACGGCCACAGCCACCTAGCAGCCTCCACCATTCCCAACTGCATATCCTACGACCCCACGTTTGCTTACGAGCTTGCAGTCATTATCCAGGATGGCCTGCGCCGCATGTATCAGGAACAGGAAGATGTATATTATTACATCACCGTAATGAACGAAAATTACCCGCAGCCGGAAATACCCCAAAATGTGGAGCAAGGCATATTGCAGGGCATGTATCTGTTGCGCGAAGGTAACAAAGCAAGCGCAGGAAGTTCAGCGCTGCGAGTACAACTGCTCGGTTCCGGCACCATCCTGCGCGAGGTAATCGCAGCAGCGGAAATACTGGAGCAGGAATTTGGTGTTACCGCCGATATCTGGAGTGTCACCAGCTTTAATGAATTGAGGCGTGAGGCATTAGACGTGACACGCTGGAACATGCTGCACCCCGCCGAACCGGCAAGATTATCCTATGTGACAACCTGCCTCAAAGACTGCGCAGGACCTGTGGTGGCAGCAACAGACTATATGAAAATATTTGCCGACCAGATACGCGAATTTGTACCGGGGCGCTACAAGGTATTGGGTACCGATGGTTTTGGACGCTCCGACACACGCGAAAAACTGCGTCAATTCTTCGAGGTGGATCGCCATTACGTCACCATCGCCACACTCCAAGCACTAGCTGAAGAAGGCAAAATATCAGCGGAAAAAGTAGCGCAGGCGATCAACAAGTTCGGCATCGATCCGAACAAACCGAATCCGGTGAAGGTATAAAGAGCAAGGAGTGCGAACCGTGAAACCAGCGGATTGCGCGCACCATCCCTGGGCTGAACATGAGTGAAGGAAAAAGCGTGGCAGAGACTAAACAGGTATTGGTCCCAGACATTGGTGACTTCAAAGATGTTCCCGTGATCGAAGTGCTGGTAAAAACCGGTGACACGATCAAGATGGAAGACCCGCTGATTTCCCTGGAATCGGACAAGGCAACGATAGAAGTACCTTCCCCTTTTGACGGAATAATCAAAGAAGTGGGGATCAAGGTGGGCGACAAGGTTTCCGAGGGCTCGCTTATTCTGGTAATGGAAGTCTCCGCAGCCAGCAAAACGGCTGTAGCTCCCCGCACACCTACTGCCGCTCCTGTACTGGCTGCTCCCGAATCAACCCCGATCCGCATTTCGCAGTCGACTCACCGACCCCCACCTACCATCCCCGCGCCGATGGATGAAGCTGCTTTCGCCAAGGCGCATGCCGGCCCCTCAGTGCGGCGCTTCGCGCGGGAATTGGGTGTGAACCTTGGCTTAGTCAAAGGCAGTGGGCCAAAACAACGCATCCTCAAGGAAGATGTCCAGTCTTATGTCAAAACTGAATTAGCAAAGCCGCGTGGCAGCGGCATGAAGCTCAATCTGCCGCCGTGGCCGCAGGTGAATTTCGCCAAATTCGGTCCGGTGGAATTGCGTCCATTGTCGCGTATCCAGAAAATGGCGGGTGCGAACTTGCACCGCAACTGGGTGATGATTCCGCATGTCACCCAATTCGACGAGGCCGACATCACTGACCTGGAAGCTCTGCGCAAGCAGTCCAATGAGACTGCAAAGAAAGACGGGATCAAGATCACGCTGCTGGCTTTCCTGATGCAGGCAGCGATAGCAGCACTGAAAAAATTCCCGGAATTCAACGCTTCGCTCGACAGCAGCGGCGATGAAATGAATCTGGTGATCAAGAACTACTACCACCTTGGCTTTGCTGCAGATACGCCGCATGGCTTGATGGTGCCGGTGATCCGTGACGTGGAGCAGAAAGGCGTGATTGCCATCGCCGGAGAGTTGAGTCATCTGTCTGCGCGTGCCCGCGATGGCAAACTGAAACCTGCCGAAATGCAGGGCGCCAGCTTCACCATTTCCAGCCTGGGTGGTATCGGCGGTACGGCCTTTACCCCCATCATCAACGCACCGGAAGTCGCCATTCTGGGCATTTCCCGCGCCAGCATAAAACCGGTCTATCGCGAGGGACAATTTATCCCGCGTCTGATGCTGCCGTTATCTTTGTCCTATGATCACCGCGTAATCGACGGTGCATCCGCTGCACGTTTCACCGCATACCTGGCCGCGGTGTTAGCCGATACGCAGCGGGTATTGTTGTGAGAAACAGGTATCATCACAAAGATGCGAAGATGGGAAAATTGTCGGAAGTTTCCTGCGTGTTAGCGTATTGCCGTGTTCCAATAGACGATGCCTAGGTTCGAGTCTCCTTTCATCGGCATTTTCGGCGGCACCTTCGATCCCATTCATTATGGTCACTTGCGCATCGCTGAGGAAGTCGTCGAGTCGATCGGCCTGCGCGAGATGCGCTTTGTTCCTGCCGGGATGCCGCGTTTGCGCTCTGCTCCCATCGCATCGCCGCGGCACCGTGCAGCGATGGTACAGGCAGCCATCCAGAGCAATCCCAGATTCGTGCTGGACGAACGCGAGGCCCGTCGTCCTGGAACGAGCTACAGCGTAGAGTCGCTGCGCGAACTCCGGCAGGAAATGGGGGAAAACGTCACTTTATGCTTCGTCATGGGCACAGACGCTTTCATGAAACTTGCTGAATGGCATAGCTGGCGGGAACTGTTCCAGCTATGCCATATCATTATTGCTGCCCGTCCTGGTCATGCGCTGACAACCAGTCATGACGTCTTGCCACAGGTATTAAAAGAAGAATGTGCACAACGCTGGGTATCCAGCACAGACAGTCTCGCAGGTACATCCAGCGGATTGATTTATGTCGCGCCGACAACTCTGCTGGACATTTCCGCAACCGCCATTCGCACCCGCATTAGCGCCAAAAGTAGCGTGCGCTATTTGCTTCCGGACGCAGTTCTCGATTATATTGAAACGAATCACTTGTATTCAGGAGAAGAATGAAACTTGATAAGCTGGTAAACATAGTTATTGCTGCACTGGAAGAAATCAAAGCACACGATATCACGGTGCTGGAAGTGACCGGCGTCACTACTTTGTTTGATCGCATGATCATTGCCAGCGCGGATTCCACCCGCCAAACCAGAGCATTGGCAAACAACGTGCAGGAAAAGGTCAGAGCTAGCGGTGGCGCGGTATTCGGCATAGAAGGCGGGGAGACCGGCGAGTGGGTGCTGGTGGATCTGGGTGATGTGCTGGTACACATCATGCAAACCAAGGTGCGTATCCATTATAATCTGGAAGAATTGTGGGCGGAAGCGGTGAAAGCGCACAAGGTTACTGTCGGCGCAAGCAAGAGCAAGGTGACCGCTAGACCACGCAAAGTCCCACTTAAACCGGCTGCCACCACCAAAATAACCAGATCCAAACAGCCCAAGTAATTTTAACCATGCGATTCCTCATCTTAGCGGTTGGCAACAAAATGCCGGGATGGGTAGAAACCGGTTTTATCGAATACGCCAAGCGCATGCCACATGAAGCCAGCATTGAGTTACTGGAAATCAAACCAGAAAAACGTGGGGGGGGCAAAAAAGTAGCACAACTGCTGACTGCTGAGGGTGCGCGTATTCTGGCGGCACTACCCCCAAGATGCCGTACCGTGGCGATGGATGAAACAGGCCGGCAGTGGACTACGGCCAAACTGGCTGAGTCCATCAGCGGATGGATGAGAAATGGTGGAGATACCGCATTCATCATCGGTGGCGCGGATGGGCTTGCCGCCAACATCAAGAATTCAGCGGATGAAATATTGGCGTTGTCTGCTCTGACGCTGCCGCACGGCCTAGCACGAGTACTGCTGGCAGAACAATTGTACCGTGCGGTGTCATTCATCAAACGACACCCTTACCACCGGAAATGACTGTAACCAAAATGTCCGGCGTATGAATTGATCATCCCTTTACATAAATATAGATCTTTAAATATTCGGCAGATTCAACTTTGAAGTGCAACTTTTGTAAGGGAATTTGGAGGCGAGCTGCGGTAGTATCGGAGCCTCTTAAACGACCAAGTAAAAGGGGCACAGATGAAGCACTACAATCAGCTCACCAGTGAGCAGATACCAGCTTTCTGGGTTGTTGAAAGCGGGCTACAAACCGGTGGCAATAGTGACCGAGATTGGTGTGAACAAGTCGACGATTTCTCGGGAACTGAAGCGCAACAGAGGCCATCGTGGCTGGCGTCCCAAGCAGGCGCAAGCCATGCGTGATGAACGACGGCGTAGCTGCATCAATGCGCAACGATTTACGTTGGAAGACTGGGCATGCGTGGAAGATCTGATCCAGCGCAAGTTCAGTCCGGAGCAGGCCGCCGAGCGGCTGGCGCTGGAAGGGAATTTGCGGATCCAGAGACCATCTACCGGCGGGTGTACGCAAACAAGCGCCAAGGCGGTGACCTGTGGCAGCAATTGCGCTGTCAGAAGCCATACCGCAAGCGTTACGGCAGCGGCCAGGAACTGCGCGGCGTCATCCCGAACCGGATTGGCATCGAACAAACGCCCGACGATTGTGGAGGAACGTAGCCGCCTCGGGGATTGGGAAGGGGATACGGTGATCGGCAAGAACCATCGCGGGGCATTGGTACCGTTGGCGGAAAGGAAATCCCGCTATGTCCTGGCAAGCCCGGTGCCGAGTAAACACGCCGACGGTGTCACGGCAACTATTACGCGCCTGCTATCTCCTCACCGGCGACAGTGTCACACCTTGACGCTCGACAACGGCAAAGAGTTTGCAGGACATGAGAAAATTGCGGTCGCGTTGGAGATTGGCATCTACTTTGCGCATCCCTACCATTCTTGGGAGCGTGGATTAAACGAGAACAGCAACGGGCTGTTGCGGCAGTTCTTCCTTAAGGTGATGGTGTTGACCCATGTAACCGTGGAAGACGTCCAGCGTGCGGTAGATAACCTCAACCACAGGCCGCGCAAAGTGCTGGGATTCAGAACTCCGTTTGAGGTATTCTTCGGAAAGACGGTGCGCTACACCAAGCCACCATTGAGCGTTGCACTTCGAAATTGAATCCGCGTTCTGCACATAAATACTCTATAAGTTCAGAATTCCAGCATGGGTGTTTCATGAAATTTGCGTAATGAATGCACAGAGGGGTAACCACATTATGATCCAACTAAAAAATCGCATATACCTAGCATCCCGCAGCCTTCGCCGACGGGAGCTATTAAAACAGATCGGAGTAAACTTTGAATTGCTGTTACTGCGCGAAACTCCACCCCGCGGAGCGGATATAGATGAAGCTCCGCTGCCAGATGAAACACCGACAGACTACGCTTGTCGCATCGCCAAGGCAAAGGCCGAGGCGGGATGGATACAGCTGATGCAGCGCAGAGTGCCATTCCTGCCAGTACTCGCAGCGGATACCGTTGTATCACTAAAAGGACAGATTTTTAGCAAGCCTGAAAACTCCGCCCATGCAGAAGAAATGCTAGCCACATTTTCCGGCCAAACTCATGAGGTGCTAACTGCGGTAGCGATGATTGAACTGGATCGCGTACGAGTGCATCTCTCCACCACCACGGTGCAGTTTCGTGACATCAGTAAGCGTGAAATTCGTACCTACCTCGCCAGTAACGAAGCGTACGACAAGGCAGGCGCCTACGCAATCCAGGGGTTGGCGGCAGTTTTCATAGCGAAGATTTCCGGCAGTTACAGTGGCGTGATGGGCCTGCCGCTGTTTGAAACAGCACGACTGCTGGAAGAATTCGGCGTGGAAGTACTGGCCTGACCCGACAGAAAACTGCAGTGAGCCTTTATTTATGAGCAGTGAAATTCTTGTCAATATCACTCCGCAAGAAACCCGTGTTGCGGTAATGGAACAAGGAGTGGTGCAAGAACTGCACATAGAACGCACCAGCAGCTGCGGCATTGTTGGCAATATCTACAGTGGCCGCGTCATTCGGGTGCTTCCCGGGATGCAATCGGCCTTCGTTGATATCGGTCTCGATCGTGCCGCGTTCCTGCACGTCGCTGATATTTGGGAGGTGCGCCAGAGCGGGGATGCCGACAAACCTATCGAAAGGCTGCTACACGACGGCGAAAGTATCCTGGTCCAGGTCATCAAAGACTCCATCGGCACCAAGGGCGCACGGCTTTCCACCCAGATCAGCATTGCTGGCCGACTGCTGGTTTATCTGCCACAGGAATCAAATATCGGGGTCTCTCAACGTATTGAAAATGAGGCAGAGCGCGAGTTGCTGCGGGGGAAGCTGCAGCAATTGTTACCCCCTGACAGAAAGGGCGGATACATCATTCGCACCATGGCGGAAGCTGCCAGCGAACATGATTTGCAAACAGATATAGCTTATCTGCATAAGCTATGGCGCAACATCCAGGAGAAATCCTCAGTCACCACCCCCATGCTGCTCTATCAAGACCTGACTCTCAGTCACCGCGTGCTGCGCGATTTCGTGGACGATGACACGGTGCGCATTCTGGTGGACTCACGTGAGACCTTTCAGAAGATGATCGCTTTTGCTCAAGACTATATGGTCAATATGGTGGAGCGGGTAAATCATTATGCCGGAGAGCGGCCATTGTTTGATCTGTATGGGGTGGAAGATGAAATAGAAAAGTCCCTAGCCAGACGGGTAAATTTAAAATCCGGTGGCTACCTCATCATCGACCAGACCGAAGCGCTCACCACCGTGGATGTCAATACCGGTGGATTCATTGGCATACGCAGCTTCGACGATACTATTTTCAAAACCAATCTGGAAGCAGCACAAGTAATCGCGCGCCAGTTGCGCCTGAGAAATTTGGGCGGCATCATCATTATCGACTTTATCGACATGGAAAATGAGGGGCACAAGAATGCCGTGCTCACTGAATTCAAAAAAGCATTAATCAAAGACCGGACGCGCATGACTGTAAGTGGATTTACTGCGTTGGGACTGGTGGAAATGACGCGCAAGCGTACTCGCGAGAGCCTTGCTCATATCCTGTGCGAACCTTGTCCCACCTGCCAGGGACGCGGCGAGGTCAGAACTGCACAAACGATGTGTTATGAGATCCTGCGTGAGTTGCTGCGTGAATCCCGTCAATTCGATGCCCGCGAATTTCGTATTCTTGCTTCGCAACAAGTAATTGATCTGTTCCTCGACGAAGAGTCCCAGAGCCTGGCGCAACTAGGCGACTTCATTGCCAAGCCCATTAGTCTACAGGTGGAAGTGGCTTATACGCAGGAACAGTATGATGTGATTTTGATGTAGCGACTCGCCGATGTGTCAGTCGCAAGCAGGAACCCACCTGCTTCCGCTCAGCGCCCGCCTTCCACTGTTCAATAGTTTGGGAGCTCCCGAATAAGCCCCTGCCAAGCGCGTTGCCGCACCTGCAGGAAACACTTCTTAAGTTCAGGTATGCGCTTTAGTTTCAGTTTCCGGGGGGGCGACATGAGTGAATTCTTCGCTGTCTTCGTAAGCTAGCTGCGTCGTACCCGTGGCCTTGATTAGCTTGCCGGCAAGGAGGCCGCACACTAGGGCCAACGTCACGCTGACAACGATGCCAATGAATTGGATCCCTGCTATGCCTGGCACTACCATGATGGCAATCAATGCGCCTAGAATCCCCGGCATCCCATGCAGATTATGAACTCCACAAGTGTCAACTATTTTGAAGCGTGCTTCCAATGCTGGTTGAATAAAGACATAGCCGATGACACAGACTGCTCCGGCCAGCAAACCAATTCCGAAAGCACCTGCCGGTGACACGATATTGCAGGTTGACCCGATGGCAACACCGCCAGCGAGAGCTGCGTTTGCCATGTCAACCATTGATGTTTTGCCCTTATGAAAATATGAGCTCAGGAAATAAGTGCTGATAGTGGCTCCGCACAGCGCGAGCACGGTATTGACCACGGTCTGCGGCATTTCTTCAAAAGGAACGATAGCCGTGGCGAAACTGGGCCAGAAAAGCCACAACACCATTGAACCGAGCATCGCAAAACGATCAGAAGTGGCATCCGATTCTATCGGCTGACTGCGTTGCAACTCAGTAGTCAGAGCGATGGATAGGCCCAGGCCAAAATAAGCACCAAAAGCGTGAATGATGACCGATCCGGCGGTATCCTGGAATCCTTTCGTGAAACCTAACGCACCATCCAGCACCAGATACTCATTCAGCAAATATGCCGGAATCAGGAAGAGTGCCAGCAACGCATATTGAAAAACCCGCAGGCGTCCAAGCACGGCGCCCATGGCAATCAATGCCGAAGCCACTGCAAATTCGGCGAACATCAAGGCTTCGACCGTATTTGGAGAAATTGCGTGGCCCATTATTCCGTTTGCACGCAACAATATGTAGAGAGGGAGACCTACCGCGACCACCAGATAGGTGCCAGTCGTGGCGCCGAATCCGTATCTGCGGACGAACACCATGAGGAAACCGAAGCCTACCAGCAACATAGCCAGAATGTGGATGACGTAGTTGTACTGAGCCACTTGTCGTGCTTCGCTGAGCTCGGAAACAGCCCCACCTTCACTCGCCCAAGCACTGAAACACAGCAGAAACAGATTCGCTATACCAGCTAGCGTCAAGCAGAGGCCTTTTTTCATTTGCTTCTCCCCCCATTTTCGGTAATTGTTCGACCCACCCCAGCGCAGAGTGTGAACCTCGGTGGCCATAAATACAATAGGGTTATGCTGTAACTTGCCCTTGCTCAAAACGTAGCCTATTGCTGCAGAATGATGGGGAGCAGAAATGTTGGGAAGGCGCATTTATTTATCCGCGGCAAAATTCAGACAGCCTGCTAGACAAAAAAATGGCCATCGATTGTCGATGGCCATTTTTTGGGAACGGGCGTTTCAGGAATAATTAACTTCGGAACCTTTGAGTCCTACGTTGCCGCGCCCGCCTTGCGGCGGCGTAACCAGAAGAAAACCCCGACACCAGCCGCACCCAGCAATAGCGCAATCTCCATTACCCCAGGACCGGAACCATGACTGCCGTGCCCGCCTCCTTCTCCTACTGTTAATGGGATGCGGGCCACTACCTTCATCGCACCAGCCTCCTCTGTCTCCAGCAGCACGGTATATTTGCCCAAGTCTGCCATGTTCACCTCGCCGAGTGAAATACTCCCGGATGGATATACCTTGGGTGGCAGGGACAGTATTTCATGCCCAGCCGGACCATGCCCTTCCATCACCACGCGCACAGCGAGCGGTATCTTGCGAGACTCAGGGTCGTTCAGATCCACAGACATAAGTATTATTCCAGCGGCCGGTATCTGCTGGCAGAATGCGTGCATCGGTGGAATGTCCCCCTTTGGTTTCTCGTAAGCACTGAAATTCACAGAGAAGACTCCTCCATTGATGACACAGTCACCCGCATGATGACCTTCATGGGCAAGCATCAGTTGCGCATGGGCTGGCATCGTTACCAGCATTATCAGTACAGCCCAACTCAACCGCTTAACCCATCCAGACACTTTGTTCATAACATCTCCGTATTTAATACCAAATTAATCATATGCTCGATAGTCTTGCCTAGGCAGATTGCTTGCCTGATATCCCATGGAACCGTATGGCGATTCGCGCAGAACCTCGATCAATATGAAAATTTTGAGCAGGAGTGACGTAGCATTCATACGCCCGACCGGACAAAACCTTTATACAACCAAAGGGAGTGAGGGCGCGTACCTATTCATGGGGCATCCAACATAGGAGATTGTATAACAAATTATCCGAGAATAGGAAGCTGAGTGCCCGGGAATATCGCCAACTCGAGGCAGATTTGGAGCTTGAGAAATAACAAATTATTTTTACTTACCTTAGATGGCAACCCGCCAGAGGGCATAAGCCACTATAAGTTCAAATGACTTTACTTATACGAACGGACACATGTGCCGTTTGAAGAGGTTCCTACTTGCTGTACAATGTCTTTTCTGATATTAAAGCGTCTCCACGCACAGCAGAAATTAAAAAGGATCCCAAGATGCCGCAAGAACTACTACATAAGCAAGCCGCTCCCTATAAGCCGAAAAAAGGGGAGAGCTACATGAGTTCTAAGCAGCTTATGCATTTCCGTAAGATCTTGGAAAGCATGAAAATTGAGCTGGGTCAGGATATAGACCGCACGGTCCACACCATGCAGGATGAAGCAACAATTTTTGCCGACCCCAACGACCGCGCCAGTCAGGAGTCTGATATGGCGCTGGAACTGCGTAATCGCGATCGCGAACGTAAGCTCATCAAAAAAATTGATGAGACCATCGCTAAAATAGAAACCGGGGATTACGGTTACTGCGATAGCTGCGGTATTGAAATCGGACTGAAGCGCTTGGAAGCTCGTCCCACCGCCACCCTTTGCATAGACTGCAAGACTCTCGACGAAATAAGAGAGAAGCAAATAGCCAAATAAAGCTGGCTGCTCATTTCCCATAGATGAGCCGCGCCTGCCTTACAAAACAAAAAGCCCCGTGTCGCAAGATGCGGGGCTTTTTTACAAAAACATACTCAAATGGCAGCTATTTACTACGAAGCAGCATCATTGCCGGTGACTTCGATAGCAACCGCTTTCATGCTGAGACGTAACCGCCCCTTTTCATCAGCTTCCAGCACTTTGACCCGCACCGCCTGACCTTCCTTGAGGTGATCGGCGACATTGTTGACGCGCTCATTGGCGATCTGGGAGATATGCAACAGGCCATCCTTACCCGGCAGGACGCTGACAATTGCGCCAAAATCCAGAAGTTTCAATACAGTGCCATCGTATATTCTGCCCACCTCTACTTCGGCAGTAATATCTTCGATACGCTTTCTTGCCAACTCACCTCCCTCGGCGCTAATACAGGCTATCATGACGGTACCGTCGTCGGTAATATCAATGGTAGTGCCGGTTTCCTCGGTCAGCGCACGAATCACTGCGCCACCCTTGCCAATAACATCACGTATCTTCTCGGGGTTAATTTTTATTTTGATGATGCGTGGCGCATGTTCGGAAATTTCCTCACGGGTTGAGGGCAATGCTTGTTTCATGATCCCAAGAATGTGCATGCGGCCTTCTTTGGCCTGCACCAGCGCGGCATGCATGATTTCTTTAGTAATACCCTGAATCTTTATATCCATTTGCAAAGCGGTAATGCCACGGTCAGTCCCGGCAACCTTGAAATCCATGTCACCCAGATGGTCTTCGTCACCAAGGATATCAGTCAGTACGGCAAAGCGGTTGCCTTCTTTGATCAGTCCCATGGCAATACCTGCCACGTGCGCCTTCAACGGCACACCCGCATCCATTAATGCCAGGCAACCGCCGCAAACTGATGCCATGGAACTAGAGCCATTGGATTCGGTGACTTCAGACACAACCCGCAGTGAATAGCCGAACTCTTCCGCAGAAGGCAGCACCGCAATCAATGCGCGCTTGGCTAAACGTCCATGACCGATTTCGCGGCGCTTGGGTGTCCCTACCCGGCCGGTCTCACCAGTAGCGTAAGGTGGCATGTTGTAGTGAAGCATGAAACGATCTGTGTAATCTCCTTGCAGTGCATCAATTCTTTGTTCGTCACGTCCCGTGCCCAAGGTAGCGATCACCAATGCCTGGGTTTCGCCACGGGTGAACAGAGCAGAACCATGCGTGCGCGGCAGCACACCATTGCGAATGGTGATGGGGCGCACGGTGCGAGTATCACGCCCATCTATGCGCGGCTCACCATCGAGAATCTGGGAACGCACGATTTTCGATTCAAGCGCAAAACAGGTTTCCTTGACGGCTTGCCCATCTGCACCATTTTCCACACCGACACCCACTTCGGTAAAAACCCGTTGCCAGATTTTATCTATTGTCTCAGATCGCGCCTGTTTTTGTTTCAACTGGAATGCAGCACGCAGATCCGTTTCCGCCAGCTTGGCGATTCTTTCAGCCA
>JAYUYT010000111.1:0-23316 GCA_043752345.1 Nitrosospira sp. | reverse complement strand
TGCGGGCTGATCGCCTGCACCTTGTCCGGCTGGTTGCGGATGCGCCAGTTGGGCGGGAACGCTACACTGAACCCCAGTTCACCATGCTGAAACGTATTTCCGCGGATGATGCCGTGGAAGGAGCTATCGCCAAAAATCATGCCCTCGGTTTGGCGCAGGAATTCAGCACGGTGATCATTGGCATTCGCTGTGGCGAATTGCTTGGCATCGTCAACGACTTCGTGCAGGCGCGTATCGTTGTCCGGGTGGGTGGCAAAAATCCCATGGTAGCGGCGCGGTTCGCGCCCTTCCTGTGCGGCGACTTCGATATCGAATAATTCCTGATTTTTGAGTACGCCGATGACCTTGATCATCGCCTGCGGGTCGTAGCCGCTGCGCGCCAGGTACTCGGCACCGAGGCGGTCGGCTTCCAGCTCATGTTCGCGGCCGTAGCCCGAAAGAAGCACATTACCCATCAGGCCTAAAGCACTTTGTCCGAGTTGTCGTCCGGCTGCCCCGACGTATTGCGACAGCAGCACACCCAGAACCACCGTGCTGACATTGGCAGCGGTAGTGGCGGTATATTGCTGCACTCCATGACGTGCTGTGACGTGGCCGATTTCATGTCCCAGCACAGCGGCGAGTTCTGCTTCGGAATTGAGATAAGCGAGGATGCCGCGGGTGATGTAGATATATCCGCCCGGCAGCGCAAAAGCATTTATCTGTGGGCTGTCGACCACGGTGAAGTGATAATTAAGCTGCGGGCGATGGCTTTTTTTTGCGAGCTTCTGTCCGATTTCATTGACATAACTCTGCAGTGCTGGCGAATCGTAAACACCGTACTCATTGCGTACATCGATATCGGCCTGTCGCCCGGTACGCATTTCCTCGGCTTCCGACATGAGGGTGAAATTCTGCCTGCCGGTAACCGGGTTCATCGCGCAACCGGCAAGCAGGAGCAGGCTGGTGAGCAGAGAGGCGAGACGGAGTGCGGCCGGAGTTTTCATGGCGTCATTTTACCCGGCGAAAGTAAAAAAGGCAGCTTCAAGCTGCCTTTTCATGAAAGCGCAAACCGGTGTTTCAGGCCGCTGTCTGGTCTGCCGATTTTTTGCCGTATTTCTGACGGAACTTCTCGACCCGCCCGGCGGTATCCACGATTTTCTGTTTGCCGGTATAGAACGGGTGGCAGTTCGAGCACACTTCAACGTGCAGCGGCTTGCTCATGGTGGAGCGGGTCTGGAAAGTGTTGCCGCAACTGCACGTCACAGCGATTTCCTGATAACTCGGGTGAATTTCTGCTTTCATGGCTTCATATCCTTGATCTATCTTCACTCAGCAAACTGCGGAGCGGAAAGGCGCACATTATCCTTTAATCCGGAGGGGGTTGCAACTATGGTGTTGGTCGCAGCGCAACGCAACGCGTTTCTGATTTGCAGGCAATGACTATACGCGCCGCATCGAATCGAAGAAATCGGCATTGTTCTTGGTGGCCTTGATCTTGTCGAGCAGAAATTCCATTGCATCCATGTCGTCCATCGGGTAGAGCAGCTTGCGCAGCACCCAGATTTTTTGCAGATCCTCTGGCCTAATAAGCAGTTCTTCCTTACGCGTGCCGGAGCGGTTGACGTTGATTGCAGGGTAGGTACGCTTTTCCGCCATACGCCGGTCTAGATGGATTTCCATGTTGCCGGTGCCTTTGAATTCCTCGTAGATCACATCATCCATGCGCGAGCCGGTATCGACCAGTGCCGTGGCGATGATGGTGAGCGAGCCACCTTCTTCAATGTTACGGGCAGCACCAAAGAATCGTTTGGGGCGCTGCAGCGCATTGGCGTCGACGCCACCGGTCAGCACCTTGCCGGAAGCAGGCACTACAGTGTTGTATGCACGCGCCAAGCGCGTGATCGAATCCAGCAGTATCACCACATCCTTCTTGTGTTCTACCAGGCGCTTGGCCTTCTCGATCACCATGTCTGCTACTTGCACATGCCGCACTGCGGGTTCGTCGAAGGTGGAAGAGATTACTTCGCCCCTGACTGAGCGGATCATTTCGGTTACCTCTTCCGGGCGCTCGTCTATTAACAGCACCATCAGGATAGTTTCGGGATGATTGGCCGCGATGGCGTGCGCAATATGCTGCAGCATCACGGTTTTTCCGGATTTTGGGCTGGCTACCAGCAAGCCGCGCTGTCCCTTGCCGATGGGGGCGATGAGATCAATGATGCGGCCGGTGATGTTTTCCTCGGCTTTGATGTCGCGTTCAAGCTGCAATCGTTGGGTGGGGAACAGCGGGGTGAGGTTTTCAAACAGAATTTTGTGCTTGGAGTTTTCCGGTGGCTCGTTGTTGACCTTGTCTACCTTCACCAGTGCGAAGTAGCGTTCACCGTCCTTGGGGGTACGGATTTCGCCGTCTATCGAATCTCCGGTATGCAGATTGAAGCGCCTGATCTGGCTGGGCGAAACGTAGATATCGTCGGGTCCGGCCAGATATGAAGTATCCGGCGATCTGAGGAAACCGAAACCATCCTGCAACACTTCCAGCGTGCCTTCACCAAAAATGCTTTCTCCCTTGCGCGCCTGATTTTTCAGCAAGGCAAAAATCAGATCCTGTTTTCGTAGCCGGTTAGCGCCATCGATTTCATTGGTAATAGCCATATCTACCAGTTCGGTGACATGGAGGTTCTTAAGGTCGGATAGATGCATGGGCGGGAACTCGCAGGTGAAGAAACGTAGGGTGTAAAGCGTCAGAGAACGTTGGAGGGAGATACTGCTGGGACAGAACAGGAACCAGAAGCGGTGAGTCTAATGGTATTTCGCTTCAAGGGAACACTTGGTTATAAGATTAGCGGGTTTAGATATGGCTGTCAATAAATGCTGTTAACTGTGATTTGGACAGGGCGCCAACTTTGGTCGCTTCAATGTTGCCATTCTTGAACAACATTAGTGTAGGAATGCCGCGAATGCCGTACTTGGGCGGTGTTGCCTGATTCTCGTCAATATTGAGCTTGGCCACTTTGAGGCGCCCTGCATATTCCTTGGCTATTTCATCCAGGATGGGTGCGATCATTTTGCACGGCCCACACCATTCTGCCCAGTAGTCTACCAGCACGGGTAAGGTTGATTGCAATACTTCGGTTTCAAATGTTCCGTCGGAGACGTAATGGATATGCTGGCTCATGGAGTCCTCATGCAAATATTAATAGTAGTTGAATCAATAGTGGCTGACTGGTGAGATGCAGTAAAGCTGGGGTATATCGGTAATGGTATATCAGGATTGGTCAGAATAGATCTGTTGCAGAAGAGCAATAAAAGCTGGATGTTTTGCATACTATCGAAAAAATGTGTGGAAGGGAAGCATTACATTACTGATAGTTGGTGATGGCAACACTTTCAAGAACTCCAGTCAGGCCGCAGTGCCAGCCATGCCGTTGTGGCGCAGCAGCGCGTCGATCTTCGGTTCGCGTCCACGGAATGAGATAAACGACTCCAGCGCCGGACGGCTCCCGCCTACCGCAAGAATTTCATCGCGAAAGCGCGTACCGGTTTCGGTGTTGACCGCCCCACCTGCGCTGCTTTCCTCAAACAGGCTGTAGGCATCTGCAGACAACACCTCCGCCCACTTGTAGCTGTAATAACCCGCTGCATAGCCGCCCGCGAAGATATGTGAAAAACTGTTGGGGAAGCGATTGAATTCCGGTGGGAAAATGACGGCAACCTGCTTACGGATCTCGTCCAGCAATTGCAGCACCGTTTTCTCACCGTCTGGATCAAAGTCAAAATGCAGATGCATGTCAAACAGGGAGAGCTCTATCTGCCGCAGGGTCTGCAGGCCGCTCTGAAAATTCTTTGCTGCCAGCATCTTGTCGAACAGTTCCCGCGGCAGCGGCACGTTGCTGTCCACGTGCTCCGCTGACACGGCGTTGGCGGAGCCATCCGGGGCGGGAGGCGGAGCAGGGCGCGTTTCCCGCAAACTGCCGCTTTGCGGTAACGAGTCAACGCGCCCAGTCATGTCAGTCAGTACTTCCCACTCCCAGCAGAAGTTTTCCATAAACTGGCTGGGTAATTCCACTGCATCCCATTCCACGCCGTTGATGCCCGACACACCCAGGTCTTCTACCTGAGTAAGCAGGTGGTGCAGACCGTGACCGAATTCATGGAATAAGGTGATAACTTCATCATGCGTGAACAGCGCCGGACGTATCTGTCCATTGAGATTGACGGGTGCGGCGAAATTGCAGGTGAGGTAGGCCACCGGTAGCTGCACGCGCTGTTCGCCACTTCCTTCAACGCCGATGCGGCGGCGGGAAATGGCATCGTCCATCCACGCACCGCCACGCTTGCCGGAGCGCGCGTAGAGATCAATGTAGAATTGTCCGATCAATTTTCCTTCGGCGTCACTGATATTGAAAAACTTCACATCAGGATGCCACAGTTGGATGCTGGCTGATTCCTCGGCTGGCACAATGGTAATGCCGTAAAGATGCTCCACCAGTTTGAACATGCCTGGCAGCACCTTGGTTTCAGGGAAATACTGTTTCACTTCCTGGTCGGAGAATGCGTAGCGCTCGAGGCGCAGCTTCTCGCTGGCATAAGCCAGGTCCCAGGACTCCAGATTCTCCAATCCCAGCTTATCTGTAGCGAACTGGCGCAGCTCTTGCAGATCGCGTTCGGCGTAAGGCCTGGCTTTGACGGCAAGCTCGCCAAGAAAATCCAGCACCTGTTTGGGCGTGGATGCCATTTTCGCTGCCAGTGACACCTCGGCATAGCACTCGAATCCAAGTAGTTGTGCTTCTTCTTTGCGCAATGTCAGGATCTTGCCGATAAGCGGGGTATTGTCCCAGTCCGCTACATTACCGGAGGGTGGGGCGGGTGTGCCGATCTCGCTGGCGCGGGTGGAATAGGCACGGTACATTTTCTCGCGCAGTGCGCGGGAGTCGGCGTACTGCATGACCGGCTGGTAGGAAGGTGCGTGCAGCGTGAATTTCCAGCGGGCGCCATGACTCGTTACCGCAGAGCGGCCGTTCGCGGGAATGGTGTCCTGCCCCCGCTCCTGCCCTTGGCTCAGTTCTGCTCCTTGCCGTGTCGCGGGGGCGACACTCTCTTTTGCGGCAGCCTCCCTGGCCGTTTGCAGCACATCCTCCGGAATGCCGGCTACTTCAGCGACGTTGTCGATAATCAGCGCAAAACTATTGGTTGCATCCAGCAGGTTGTCGCTGAATCTGGCACAGAGCGCAGACAACTCTTCCTGAATGCGGAGAAAACGCTCTTTCTTTTCGGGCAGCAGTTCTGCTCCACCCAGGCGAAAATCGCGTAGCTCGTTTTCGATTATCTTTTTGCGGGCACGGTTCAGGTTGTCAAATTTCGGATCATTGCGCAGTTGTTTAAATTTTTCGAACAACACCTGGTCTTGCGCTAGTTCGGCGAAATACTGGGTGACCAGCGGCAGATTGGCGTTGTACACCTCGCGCAGTTCCGGGCTGTTCATCACGACGTTCAGGTGCGATACCTGCCCCCAGGCGCGCGACAGGCGCTCGTTGGCATCCTCCATCGGCTGCACGAAATTCTGCCAGGTTGGTGCGGCAGCATCACTGCGTGCCTGGCCGACAGCCGCACGGCCAGCAGCCAGCAGTTGTGCTATCGCCGGGGTGATATGTTCGGTCCGGATATCCGCAAAGCGCGGTAGTCCGGAAAAATCGAGCAGGGGATTGGTCATGCTAACCTGTGAAAGGTGGTTTCAACTGTGTCAGTTGGGGGAAACAGATAGGTGCCACGACGAGGGGCTAATTTTCGTACACGATGCTGCCGTCAACCAGAGTATATTTTACCCTGCCCTGCAATTCCATGCCCAGAAATGGTGTATTTTTCCCCTGACTTTTAAGTGCGGCTGCTTCCACTTTCCAATATTGGTTGGGATCGAAAATGCACAGGTCAGCAGCGGTACCGGCAGATAGATGACCGGCATCCACGCCAAGTATTCTGGCAGGCTCCACGGTAATTTTTGCCAGCGCTACAGACAGCGGTATTTTCATTTCCAGCGCCCACTTTAAAGTGAGCGGCAGCAGCAATTCCAGGCCAGTGGCACCGACCTCGGCTTCACCGAAAGGTAACAGCTTGGCATCTTCGTCCACCGGCGCGTGGTCGGAACAGACCGCATCGATGGTGCCATCCATCAAGCCAGCACGCAGCGCATCACGGTCACTCAATCCGCGTAGCGGCGGCACAAGATGACAATTGGAATTAAAGAAGCCGATGTCCATTTCGGAGAGATGCAGGTGATTGATCGCCACATCGCAGGTGATGGACAGGCCTTGTTGCCTAGCCGCGCGTACCATGGCGACGCCTTCCGCGCTAGATAGTCGGCACAAATGTATTCTGGCGCCGGTTTCTCTTGCCAGCAGAACGATATTCGACAAAGCAATCGTTTCTGCGCATACAGGAATCGCCGGTAGACCCAATCGGGTCGCCACTTCACCATCATGAGCCACACCGTTATTGGCGAGGCTCACATCCTGAGGGCGTAGCCACACACCAAAGTCGAAGGTGGCGGCATACTGCATCGCCTGCATCATTACCAGCGTGTCAGTGAGGGGCGCATCAGATTGACCGAAAGCAACGCAGCCTGCATCGCGCAATTCGGCCATTTCGGTCAAGCGCTCACCCTTCAAGCCTTGAGTAAGTGCGCCGATGGGATAGACACGCGCCTGGTTGAGGCTCCGGGCACGGTGCTTGAGCATTTCCACCAACCCCGGTTCGTCCAGCGGCGGATCGGTATCAGGCGGGCATGCCAGACTGGTGATGCCGCCCGCTATCGCCGCATCCATCTCCGATTCGAGCGTGGCTTTATATTCAAAGCCTGGTTCACGCAATCGCGCCGACAGATCCACCAGACCGGGACATACCACCAGCCCTTTTGCATCTATCACGCGATTGGCCTGGAAGCCGTTCGGTACGGCGCCGGTTGCAACGATTTTCCCGGCAGCGATGAACATATCCATGACGGCATCGATACCGTTCCTTGGATCAATCAGGTGTCCGTTCTTAATCTGGATTTTCATATGACTCTTCAGTTTCCCGCCAAAATCGACATCACCGCCATCCGTACCGCGATGCCGAACGTGACTTGCGGTAGTATCACTGACTGTTTGCCATCAGCCACGGCGGAATCAATTTCGATGCCGCGATTCATCGGCCCGGGGTGCATCACAATGGCATCGTGTTTGGCAAGCGCCAGTTTTTCCTGCGTCAGTCCGTAATACTTGAAATATTCCTCGGCGCTGGGAAGACGTGCTCCCAGCATGCGTTCATTCTGCAAACGCAGCATCAGCAGCACATCGACGTCTTTCAGACCCTGCGCCATGTCATGGTAGACATGCACCCCCAAGCGTTCGACCTTAGTGGGCAGCAGAGTTTTGGGTGCGATCACCCGTACTTCTGGCACACCCAATGTGGTCAGCGCGTGTATCTGCGAACGCGCCACCCGTGAGTGTAGGATATCGCCGACGATGGCCACGCGCAGATTATGGAAATCGCGTTTGTAGTGGCGGATGGTGAACATGTCGAGTAGCGCCTGGGTGGGGTGTGCGTGACGCCCATCGCCAGCGTTGATAACATGGATCTCGGGCCGCACATGCCGTGCGATCAAATGCGCTGCGCCACTTTGCGAGTGCCGTACGATAAACATGTCGGCGTGCATGGCCGAGAGATTGTCTACCGTGTCCAGCAGCGTTTCCCCTTTGGATTGGGAGGAAGCCGCAACGTTGAGATTGACCACATCTGCTGACAGTCGTTTGGCGGCGATTTCGAAAGTGGTACGGGTGCGGGTGCTGGGTTCAAAAAACAGGTTGAAAATGGATTTGCCGCGTAGCAGCGGGACTTTCTTGATATCGCGCTCGGTGACGCCGACAAAGGATTCGGCAGTGTCGAGTATGTTCAGCAGAATGGAAACAGGTAGCCCCTCAGTGGTGAGAAGATGTTGCAGTTCGCCATGTTTATTTAGCTGCGGATTATTATTCATTGTCCCGGAAGGCTTTTGTCATATAGGCTCAGGCTCAATTTTCCGTCATTGCTGCGTTCCAGTGCCAGCATTTTATGTTGCGGCAGGGCAAGTGTCGCACCCACATACTGGGCGGCGATGGGCAGCTCTCTGCCACCCCGGTCTACTAATGCGGCAAGGCGGATGCTGGCCGGGCGACCGTAGTCAAACAGCTCGTTGATGGCGGCGCGGATGGTGCGTCCAGTGTAGAGTACATCATCCACCAGAATGATGTGGCTGCCTTCCACCTCAAACGGGATGTCCGAAGGTTTGACTTGAGGATGCAGACCAATTTGATCGAAATCGTCGCGATAGAACGAAACATCCAGCGTGCCCAGCGGGAGCGTCAACCCCAAGTCTTGGTGCAGCCGCTCTGCCAGCCATACGCCGCCGGTATAAATGCCCACCAAAGCGGTGTCACCGGAAACTTCAGGCCGCATTTTCTCGGTCAGATTGGCAAGCAGTTGTTCTGCGTCAGGCAAGTGCATAATGTCCATCGAAGTAGGATTGCAATATTTGCTGTGCCGCTACCTGATCCAGCAGCGGTTTCTGTTTCTTCCCTTTGACGCCCGCTTCCCATAGTGCTGTGCTGGCAGTGATGGAAGTATAACGCTCATCCACTAGCGCAGTCTTGATGTTGAAGCGGCCTTCCAGGCGCCGTGCGAAACGCCGGCTCAACCGGGTCAATTCGTGCTCGGTGCCATCAGCATGTGTGGGCAGTCCCACTACCAGCAGCACTGGTTGCCATTCTTCGATCAGTTTGGCGATGTTGTCAAAACGCCGCTCGGTAAGCACATCGCTCACTGTGGCAAGAGGATGCGCCAAACCCAGTTGCAGATCGCCTACTGCCACACCGATGCGTTTTTCGCCGAAATCAAAAGCCATCACTGTCCCTGTGAGAGAGGGAAGGGTCTTAGGCGGCAAGTGTTGATTTGCTTGATTTTGCATGAAATAGCGATACTATTCTCAAGAGTGTCCCGCCTCATCTGACAGGCTAGAGAAGTCAATTCCCAGCAATTGTAACGCCGCAGCCAGCCGTTGTTCGGATGGCAGTTCAAACATAATGCTGGGTGATGCAGGTACGGTGAGCCAGGCATTCTGAGCCAGTTCATACTCGATCTGGCCGGGTGCCCAGCCCGAGTAGCCCAGCGTTACCAGTGCCTGTCGAGGGCCTTTCCCGTTCGCAATTGCCTGCAGGATATCGAGCGAGGTAGTGAGCCCCACTTCCTGGTTCACTGTCATGGTGGATTGCCAGCCATCTGCTGGTTGATGCAGCACGAAGCCGCGATCCAGTTGCACCGGTCCACCAAATAATACCGGTAATCCTTTAAGAGACGGGTTGGTAATGTGAATGCCAAGCTGGTCAAACATATCCTCCAGCATCAGTTCGGTGGGCCGGTTGACTACCAAGCCCAACGCGCCCTGCTCGTTGTGTTCACAGATATAGGTGAGAGTCTTGGAAAACGAAGGGTCTGCCATGGCCGGCATGGCGATCAGAAAATGGTGGGTCAGGTTGACGCTTTGCATGGATGAGTTAGCTGCATGTTTGTCATTGTAAACCGGTTGCTGTTTCTCCACAATTTTCAAGAGCGGCGTGTTTGCCCCTATCGCATCAATACTTAATAATCATGGGATAAACAGACCATGGGTAACTATTCCATGGATGGCCATACCAGGAACGACCGGGAAACCATAAATCATAATAGGCTTCACGACACGCTGCGTGAGAGATTTCCTGGAAGTATGTCTGCTGCATGTAATCAAGAATATCATCGGCTACCCCAGCCTTTGAGAGCTGAGCAAATTGTGCGGCGGTGAGGTTGTAAACGGTGCGCGACTGCTTGATTCTGGTAATGATGCTGGCTGTGGACTCCTCTGCCTTGGTCATTTCGATAATCTGCTGCGGAGATAACGGAGAGACCTTCTCTTGCATCAGGCTCACGCAGCCCGTAAGGATTACGCTGGTGGCAAGAATAAGCAAGGTACGAGTCATGGAACACCTCCCTAAATCAAGAATGCTGCCCGGTAGTTAGGGCATCCACAAGCGCTGTAGTAATCCAAGGCCGCGCGCTGCCAAACTATTTTTCATTGTAGAACGGATCGTTGCAATTGTCGTACCTATAGTCGGGACTGATCTACTGATCCGGCACAAACAAAAACCCCGGGGTTGAGCCGGGGTTTTGCTGGACAATGTTCTCCACTAAGACTGCCACACGCCGGGTCTTCTTACCCTTCTGCCCGTGGCCACCTTACTAGCTATCTTCCCTTACTTGGCAGCAGGTGGTGCTACTTTCTTCAGTACCGTGGGGCCGGTGACCGAGATATCCCGACGGAGTTGATGCATATTCACGGTCTGGTTGTTGACGCCATCCACTTTTTCGATATCGTCGACCCGCTTGAACGAGCCGGCCTTGGTGCGATAGTCAATGATCGCTTTGGCCTTGCTGGAAGTGATGCCTGAATTTTTCAGGGTTTCAAGTTCGGCCTGCGTGGCGGTGTTGATGTTGACATACGCGTAAGCGCTGCCGGTGAATGCAAACAGT
Organism: Nitrosospira sp.; assembly: GCA_043752345.1. Classification (GTDB taxonomy): domain Bacteria; phylum Pseudomonadota; class Gammaproteobacteria; order Burkholderiales; family Nitrosomonadaceae; genus VFJL01. Next base: position 12,762 of record JAYUYT010000111.1, on the reverse strand, counting down.
GTGGCAATAATCATCAATAAATTTTTCATGGTTTCTCCGTTGGGTTAAAAGCAAATAACTGATATCACAATAACACATAATCCCATTTCCGCTGTAAGTCTATAGACATATGCATTGGGCAACCGACGCCTATGGCCAGCAGTTTGGGGCTAAGGCTAAGGTGGTTTGCCGTTACGCCACCAGAGCTTATTGCTTGCTGTCCGCATATGGATCGCTTTAGAAGCCGATCCCAAGGTAACCACCAGCAGTCACGCCATCGATTCTGATACCGTCGGTTCTGCCGTTGGTCAGGTGATAACGGGCGTCAGCGCCGACAAAGAAATTTTTCCAGATTCTGTAATCGGCGCCGGCGCCAAACATGACTCCCGGAATCAATACCGTAATGGACTCAGACGGTGGGCTGATTACATGGATACCGAGACCAGCAGGGATAATCCAGGGTCTGAATCTGCTACCTTCAAAAAATCTGATTTTCGGTGATGCGGTCAACGTAAGCTGGCTAACTGTTACACCGATTGGATTCAGCGCTCCACCAGCCAGTTGAGTAGGTGCATTGGCAAGTGCGTTGCCTGCTACCTGGCCGAACTCTTTGTACTCGAACATCAATTCAGACGCAACGCTGGTCTTGGGCGCCAAGCCCCAAGCATCTTTAGTTAGGCCCCAGTCAAAACCCGCGCCGACATACCACGCCTCTCTACCGGCTACTTCTTGAGCTCCGACAGGGGCAACCATGCTTTGTATGGATACACCGCTACGGGTATCATTGGCATGTGTAAAACCACCGCGGAAGAACAGCATGTGACTCTTGCGATCAGACTGTTTATCCAGAATATCCGCCATCTCTAAAGCATGTTCCGCTTTTTCTTTGGCTGTCCTCGTATATTCTTTAGCGTGCGTCGCCTTTTCCTCGATCCTTATCGTTTTTTCCTCAATCGCCATGATTTTCTGTGCTTCCCGGGCAGACTCTGATTTCATCTGGCTCAACTCATTCCGAAGCGCTTGCAACTGATTCTCCATTTGTTTGAGTGCCCGTTCCAGAGCCTGGGTTCTTGCGTCCTGGGCAGAGGCCGGTGGCGCAACCGTCGCCATGATAATAACGAGTGAGCCGACCGCAACACGGACGGCCAGCCGTGTCTTGTTAAGAGAGTGTTTCATTTAGCTTTCCTCCAGTTAATATTAATTTTCATTTAATCGGACGCTATTTTATTTATTGCATAAGCAAAAACCAGTAAGACGGTTCTGAACAAGGCTGCAAATTGCAGTACTTACTTTTCAGGGGTCCGTGAAAGGAGATAATTGGATATCCATATCTCAATGTTATGAATATTACGCGTGGCGCTAAATAGATGTCAACAATTTTTTGGAGTAGTGGGTGGGGACTGGGCTTGCTTGTGGAAGACGGGCGGGAGTTAAATCAGATTGATTCCGAGAAGGAGAAACTGGGGTAGTTTGGTGCACTACCGGATTTGCCTGCGCGGTATAGTATAGCCGGGATTACGCGTGCAGCTTTAGATCACCCAGCGCAGCCGCGGGCAAGTCAGATAGTTGATATTTGCCGCTCATTACTGCGGCAGCGAGAATATCTAGGGTCTGATTTTTTAGCAGCTTCACGATCTCCTGTTTGATTGGAGACCACTTCGCATGCATCGGGCAGGGTACCTTATCACTGCAAATCTTGAGTCCCAGCACGCAATCTTCAGTAAATCCTGGGCCTTCGGTAATGAGGACGATCTGCATCAAGGTGGTTTTTTCACCTTCTTCCCGCAGACAGAAGCCGCCTTGCTTGCCGCGGTAAGAGTAAAGCAGGTTGCCGCGGCATAGGTTTTGCAGCACCTTGGCGAGATAGGTGGGTGGTGCTCCTAAATTCTCGGCAATGGTACGATTCAACACTGCCACGTTGCGCGGCTGCGTAGCCATGTAAATGAGCGCCTGAACGGCGTACTGGGTGGTGCGGGACAGAATCATCAGGTCGCTCTATTTTTGTTCATGCAGAAAGGATATGGGGAGCAGTGATTGGGTTCTGGTAAATTACACCAGCTACAGAAACTATGGACAAGTTCGCTGCCGCTGTGTTGCTAGCTTATAATTCGAACCAGAGTCAATGACAATGACAATGCGGCTATATCACCCACGTCAGGATTATCAATTCTTTGTTATTATGCCATGGTTGCAGCAAAACGATCTTTTGTGCGCCTTCAATCACCAGCCAGAAAATGGTCCCCATCGCGCAAGAAGATGTGGATATCCTAATATCCATTTTATAAAATTGCAAGTGTTCGAGTTGTTCTTTCCCTCGGGTCGCACCAAGTGTGTTAGGTATTTGATCGACTATTGCTCGATTCCCGTCCCATGATTCCGTGGTTAACTCCTCACGCGCCTTTCCCGCCTCTGGCAGCCGCACTTGCCAAGCCCAATGGCCTGCTTGCCGCCGGTGGCGACCTTACGCCGCAACGTCTGATCGAGGCTTATCGCTGTGGAATTTTTCCATGGTTTAATGCCGGGGAGCCTATTCTTTGGTGGAGCCCTGATCCGCGTATGGTGTTGTTACCTGGCGAGCTTAGAATTTCTCGCTCGCTGAATAAAGCTCTCAACAAGGGCAATTACAAAATCCGGATGGATACTGCCTTCAGCCAGGTTATGCAGGCTTGCGCTGCCCCGCGAAAGGAGCAAATTGGTACCTGGATACATCCTGAGATGGTTTCAGCCTATGCGGCACTACATGAAATCGGACTGGCCCATTCAGTCGAAACCTGGGTAGACGGGGAGCTGGTGGGGGGGTTATATGGCGTCAGTCAGGGGAAAATGTTTTTTGGTGAATCCATGTTTTCCCGTATTCCCGATGCCTCCAAAATTGCATTCGTGCATCTGGTGAGGCAGCTGCAGTGTTGGGGTTTCGGCATGATCGATTGCCAGATGAAAACCGCTCATCTCGCATCCTTTGGCGCGCGCGAAATTCCCCGCACAGAATTTAGTCAAAGATTAAGAGAATTGATAAACTACTCTGAACGAATTGAGAAATGGCGGTTTGATCATGAGTCGACTGAATGACTTCCCTGCATCGGTGGTGCAGTTCTATACCACCGCGTCTTACCCGTGTAGTTATCTGCCGGAGAAACTGGCGCGCTCCCAGGTAGCAACGCCCAGCCATCTGATCGCTACTGATGTCTATGGTGAATTGGTGCAGGCGGGTTTTCGCCGCAGTGGTGCCTTCACCTATCGTCCCTATTGTGATCACTGCCGCGCTTGTGTGCCGGTGCGAATTGTCGTTGACGAATTTACTCCCAGCCGCGCCCAACGCCGTACCTGGAAACGGCATCAATACCTGACTGCGACCCAGCATGAGCTGTATTATCACCCGCAACACTACGCGCTCTATCTGCGCTACCAATCACAGCGCCACTACGGCGGTGGCATGGATCGCGACAGTCGCGAGCAATACCAACATTTCCTGCTGCAGAGTAATGTCAATTCCAGGCTGATTGAGTTTCATGAGAACGGGCAGCTGCGCATGGTCAGCATTATTGATGAACTGCCCGACGGTATTTCCTCGGTCTATACTTTTTTCGATCCGGATGTGCCGGGCGTAAGCTTCGGTACTCACAACATCCTGTGGCAGGTAAAACAATGCCGTGTACTCGGATTGCCCCATCTTTATCTGGGTTACTGGATCAAGCAAAACCGAAAAATGGGCTACAAGGCCAATTTCCGGCCGCTGCAAGGTTTGATCGATGGAAAATGGCGGATACTTAGTGGCAATGAAACAGATAGCGAGCAATTATCTGCCAATGATTAAAGCCTCAGCATTTGGCAACAGAGCTTAACGCCGTAGCGCCCGTATCGCTGCTGCGCGTTTCTCCAGCGGCACTGCTTTGCCGGCATGACCAATGTCCCGATACAGTTGTGCCAGATTTTCAAGGCCGGTAGCCACATTGGGATGATCCGGACCAAACGCCTTTTCTGAGATCGCCAGTGCACGTCTGAACAGCGGTTCGGCATTGGGGTATTTCCCCTGGTCTCTGTACAATCCTGCCAGATTATTCAGACCGAGCGCCACGTTCGGGTGTTCCGCACCAAACGCCTTCTGCGAAATCGCCAGGACACGCTTGTATAGCGGTTCGGCTTGCGCATACTGTTTCTGTGCGTGGTATAGCAGCGCCAGATTATTCAGGCTTATGGTCACATTGGGATGATCCGGGCCAAAGACTTTCTCCAGAATTGCCAACGCACGTTTCTGCAGCGGCTCAGCCTGCGCATATTGTTCCTGAGCATGATACAGTTGCGCCAAATTGTTCAGGCTTGCGGCGACATCAGGATGATCCGGACCGTGGGCTTTTTCATCAATTGCCAACGCCCGCTGGTACAACGGCTCAGCCAGGGCGTAGCGTTCCTGGGCGCTGTACAGCAATGCCAGACTATTCAGACTGGTGGCCACATCAGGGTGATCCGGACCAAGCGCTTGTTCGGCTATCTGCAGGGCTTGTTTCGCCATTTCCATCGCGCGCACATATTGTCCTTGTTGATACAGTGAATCAGCTTGCTGGTGGAGCGTGGTCCATCCAGGTGCCGCAGCACGGCTACACGTGCTGGCTACCAGACCAAGCGTAAGGAGAATCAGGGCAAGAGAGGGAGAAGCTGTTTTCATAAACTTTCTGACGGTGATTGGTGTGGGGAGCAATGGCTTACACGCTACCGAACCATGGAACCACGGTTATTTAATTTACCATGGAGTATGTGCAAAGGGGGAAACTCTATTTTCAGGATGAATGATGTGCCAATCCCGGTACGCCGGGCTAACTCCGTATCCTTCGCGCATCCACAGTCTTTTCCGGGTTAAAATCAAGCTATGCTCTATTCTCTGTTCCGTCCGCTGCTGTTCAGTCTCGACCCTGAGACCGCACACTGCGTCACGTTCAATGCAATCGAGAAGGCTCGCCAGCTCGGGCTGCTTGCGGGCCAGCCATTTGCCTGCCAGCCGCGCAATGTCATGGGTCTTGCTTTCCCCAACCCGGTTGGCCTGGCCGCCGGGCTGGACAAGGACGGTGAGCACATCGATGCGCTTGCCGCGCTTGGTTTCGGCTTCATCGAGATAGGCACGGTTACACCCCGTCCCCAGCCTGGAAATCCGCAGCCACGTCTGTTCCGCCTGCCGCAGGCCAGCGCCATCATCAACCGCTTGGGTTTCAATAATCACGGTGTGGACAAGCTGGTAGCGAACGTCAAACGCGCAAATTACCGCGGCATACTAGGTATCAACATCGGCAAGAATTTTGATACTCCGGTGGACAGAGCCGCTGATGACTACCTGTTTTGCCTGCGCGAAGTTTATGCTCACGCTAGTTATGTAGTGGTCAATATTTCCTCACCCAATACACCCAATCTGCGGCAATTGCAGAATGCTGCAGAGCTGGATCATTTGCTGGCTGCGCTGAAAGTGGAACAGGGGAAACTCGCTGATCAACACAGCAGATACACGCCGCTGGTAGTGAAGATTGCTCCTGATCTGGAGCCGCCGCAAATCGAAGCCATCGCCGCACTGCTGCTGCGGCACCGGATTGATGGCGTCATTGCCACCAACACCACGCTTTCACGGGCCGGGGTGGAAGCATTGCCGTATGCGCGCGAAGCCGGCGGCTTGAGCGGTGCGCCGCTGACACAGCGTGCCACTGCGGTCATCCGCCAATTGCATGCCGCGTTGCAAGGGGGGCTGCCGATTATCGGCGTGGGCGGCATCATGTGTGCGGCAGACGCAAAGGAAAAAATGGACGCAGGCGCGAGCTTGGTGCAAATCTACACCGGCCTGGTTTATCGTGGTCCCGATCTGGTGTGCGCGGCGGTACAGGCGGTGTGTGCACCATGAATCCCGCAGTAGCCGGACAAAGCCGTGCTGTCGTTGATGCTGCGGACTGAAACGGCGATAATCCGCTTGTCATTATCTCCGGCGCGACGCCGGATTTTCCGTACTCAGGCTCTGGATGAGAAAAGATCTGCTGATAGAAAAAATAGATGCTATCCTGCCGCAGACCCAGTGCCGCCAGTGCGGCTTTTCCGGTTGCAGGCCTTATGCGGCAGCAATTGCGGAAGGCGCTGCGAACATCAATCAGTGTCCGCCCGGTGATGCGGCAGGCATCCAGAAACTGGCCGATTTGTTGGGGGTCAGACCAGTACCGCTGAATACCACGCATGGTGTGCCCAAACCAATGGCGGTGGCGCTGATAGACGAACAGGTTTGCATCGGCTGTACGCTCTGCATCGAGGCTTGCCCGGTGGATGCGATTGTCGGTGCCGCCAAGCAGATGCATACCGTGATCGCTGCTGAATGCACCGGCTGCGAGCTCTGCCTTGCACCCTGCCCCGTGGACTGCATCAGCATGATTCCGGCCGAGAAACAAGTCAGCGCGACAGCAGGCAAGCCTTGCATTGCCAGCGATGACGGGTTGCTGCGCGAGAATGAGATGAAGAAGGAAGCAGCTGACCGTGCACGTGCGCACCACCAGCTCAAGCTGCAAAGACTTGAGCGTGAAAAACAGGAGCAGGCAGAAAAGCTTGCGCAAAGAACTGGAACAGCAGCCAGCGATCCCAGGAAAGCTGCAGTTCTGGCAGCACTGAAGCGCACTATGACGGTTTGGTCAAATAACTGAGGAACAGTAACCGGGTTAACCCGGGTCATCTCATCACAGCTCAGAAATGCACGCCGATGAGTGCAGTAGCTCCAGAATCTGGCATTGCTGGACAACGGTTAGTTTGTCTGTGCGGTGTCTATCATCGCTTTGTGTTCAGCAGTCCCGCCCTTTCGGATGCGGTGCGAAAAATCCGCTGCACCGTCCGCCGCCTGCGCCTGGACATTGATGTTGCTGCGTCTCTTAAGCTCGGGGAACGGTATGCGAGTGTCGAGCCACCCTGCTTCATAGAGGTACTCTGGAACATAGCCGCTCGCCAGAATCTTCCAGTTGAAAGGTAGATGTTCCGGATTGACCAGGGTATGGAACCAGATACTGGTCGTGCAGTTAGTGGTCAGGCTGTTGTAGAACTCAGGACGAGCCTTGAGTGCGTTGATCTTGTCCATATACTCCAGAAAGACTCGCCTGCCATTCTCGAGCGAGCCCTGTAACCGGTATAAATAGACATCCTCTGGCGGATCGCGGCGATAGTTGGTGCGCAGCCGTATGACGTCGCGTTCGTCGGCCACCACGTAGTAGAGTTCATATTGCCGGAAGAAACCCTTGATGGTGGAATAGCCCTCTCCTTTCTCCTTGCGCGTCTCGATGGAAACGGCCAGATGATCACCGCCGGCAAAGGCAAAACTCAGGAATATGTGGGCGATGGTCGGTCCCATCCAGTAGATGGCCACGAGATCGACGCCCTCCAGTTTGCGCAGGTCGAAGCGTTTGTCGTAGTAGGTTGGGGTGTAATCGGTCTCGCTGCGGTAATCGAAGTTGCGAATGTTGTGCACCGTGACCAGGTTGTCTTCGATCGTGGCGTAGGGCAGCACCGCTACGTCGGTTTGCCAGTCGCGCTCGTTAGATGGCTCAATGCCGCGCCACCACGCCACCAGCACTGCGAGCAGCATGAGGTAAATGGCAAGGGCACGCCAGCGCCAACGACGCAAACCCACTGAAATCAAAGCCGCCAGTGATACGGCAGCAAATACCGCAGCCAAACTGTAGCGCACGGCATTGTTATGCGGCCCTGAATAAGTGAGAGCGAGCACGCCCCAGCCGCCAACCGCGGCTGTCAGCAAGCTGAGCAGCGCCAAGCCCACAACGGCAGTGATTCGAATCATCGCGACGGTGCCGTCACGATCAGGATAGTCAAGGTCTGACCGGTTTCGTCAAGCGAAAACAGGATCAGCAGAAACGTGAAAACGCACTTGCTGGCGAAATCGGTGTCATCGATCCAATACCAATGGTTCTTGTACGGTACTGCGCTGTAGATATTCGCCGGTGCATCAGTCCCCGAACGAATGCGCACGAGTACGGTGGCCTGTGCATCGCCCGCTCGACGGTCGCGCGGGAACAGGCCGTAGGTGACTTCGAATTCACCGATATCTTCCTCCATTCCCAGTAATTCCCTTATACAGCGCCCATCCCCGCTTGGCCCGATGGCCGTGCCCCCTGTCGTAGGACGATAACGACAGTGCTGCCGTCCCTGTGTGGGTATCGACCCGGATGCCGAGGCCACCGGCACGTCGAATGCGAATTAACGTTTCGACCAGTTTACGGAAACCAGGGTCGCTGACAACTTCTTCGGAAGCATAGCGCAACCGCACCATATTATACTTAGCCACCACCAAAGCAGGTGGTGATTTGACGGCGTCTTATCCGCCCAAATCCAATCTCATCTTTGGTACACTTTGATATCGGCGTGGTTTCCTCAAAAATTTTATCGGAAACTGGATTCTTCGGACTCTATACGCTGCACCGGTCTTGTTTTGATGAAATAACCGGGTTAATCCTTAGCTGAATGCCTCTCTATCCAACCCATGAATCCAAGCAAACGTCGCGAAATTTTTACCCGCTTCAAGGCGGCGAATCCTCATCCCACGACCGAGCTGGAATACGGCACACCATTCGAGTTGCTGGTGGCCGTGGTGCTCTCCGCCCAAGCTACCGACAAGAGCGTGAATCTGGCAACCAGGAAATTGTTTCCCCAGGCCAACACGCCGGAAAAAATTCTCGCGCTGGGGGAAACCGGCTTGCGCGATGTCATCAAGAGCATTGGGTTATTTAAAACCAAGGCGAAGAATATTCTGGCCACCTGCAGGCTGCTGATTCAGCATCATGCTAGCCAGGTGCCACAGACGCGTGATCAGCTGGAGAAACTTCCTGGCGTGGGACGCAAGACCGCCAACGTAATCCTGAATACCGCGTTTGGCGAACCCACCATCGCGGTGGACACGCATATTTTCCGGGTTGCCAACCGCACTGGCATCGCCCCTGGGAAAAATGTACTGGAAGTGGAGCTGAGGTTGCTGAAATTCATCCCGCAGGAATTTCGCCATGACGCCCATCACTGGCTGATCCTGCAGGGACGTTATGTGTGCAAGGCGCGCAAGCCGGAATGCGCAGTGTGCAGCATTAACGATTTGTGCGAGTTCAAGCAGAAGACCTTGAAAAATAATTCCATTTGAATACTGGCATAGCGAATGTTCAATCCTTCCAGAGACCAGGCGCGGCAGCTCTTCTTTGACACCTGGCGCAAGTATCGCCAGCGGGAAATTCTTTCCGGCATGGAAGACATGGCGCTGGAGGTCATCCTGCTACACCCGGAATACCAGGCCATAGTGGCTGACGAAGAGCGTTATCGCGACAAGGATTACCTGCCGGAAATGGGAGATACCAACCCTTTTCTGCACATGAGCATGCATGTTGCCATCAAGGAGCAGCTTTCCATAGATCAACCGGTGGGAATACGCGCTCGTTTCGAGCGCCTGCTGAAAAGAACCGGCAGCGAGCATGAAGCCATGCACCAAATCATGGAATGTCTTGCGGAAATGATCTGGCAGGCGCAACGTACTCAGTCAGCACCGGATGCCACGATCTATTTTGATTGCCTGGACAGATGGGATAGCAGCCAATAAAAAAACAGGACGTAAACGCGTCCTGTTTTTTTATGTGTGATCTTGATTAAACGGGAGGGAGAAAACTCTCCGCCCGTTTCTCGGGTCTTGCTACTTGGTTCTTAGGCCGGACTGAGTTGCATAATAGGCTGCCAGATTTTCAACATCTTGCTTGCTCAAGGCTGCGGTCATGCCGTTCATGATTGGGTCCTTACGTGCCCCCGATTTGTAGTCGTTCAGGGCTTTTTCCAGATAGTCTGCATGCTGGCCGCCGAGCTTGGGAAAATTTGGCGCAGGGCTGTTACCGTCGGCGCCGTGACAAGCGGCGCAAGTTTCACCTGCCTTTTTCTTGCCTGCTTCGATATCGGCTGCTATCCCCTGTCCAGAAATCAGCAGCAATGCGCCGCTCATTGCGGCAATGATGATTTTATTCATGACGATTTCCTTACGTGAATGACGAAATTATTTACTGCCGCTGGTGTAATAGGCAACCAGATCTTTCATATCCTGCGCGGAAAGGGTAGTCGCGATGGCAGCCATGCTGGGATGGCTGCGGTTACCGGATTTGTAGCCTTCCAGCGCCTTGATCATATACTCGCCGTGCTGCCCTCTGAGCTTGGGTACATGGTAAACCTTGGGGAAGGCGGTACGGTAGTCCTCTAGATTATGGCAACCGTCACACATGGAAGCTTTCTGCTTGCCCGCCGCGGCATCGCCGCCAGCTTGAGCCTGAGCTACACCGGAAATTGCCAGGAGCAGGCTCCCAGCAAGTAGTTTTACCATTGCTGATTGTTTCATTGTGGGAACCCCCCTCTTCAAAAAGAGCAACTGTAAACGATGTGTCATTTTCGGTCAATGAATAAAGTGGCGGAGTATGCCAAAAATCAGCATTATTTTCCCCCGTCAGTTGTTGCGTGTTTTACTTCCAGTTCGTCCCATCGGGCCAGGCAGTTTATGAGCTCTCCCTCGATGGCGGCAAAGCGTGCCTGCAGTGTTCTCGCTTCTTCTGGACTGTCGCGGTAAATGGCCGGGGCGCCCAGCCGGTGGGTAATGTCAGCTTGTTCCCGTTCCAGAGCTTCGATCTTTGCGGGCAGTGCATCCAGTTCGCGCATTTCATTGTGGCTTAATTTGACACGGGAAGCGGGTTTGCTCCCCTTTTTTGATAAAACCGAAGGCTGGGGACGGGGGGCCTCCTGCTTTGCCGCTACTTTCACAAAGTTCTTTGCCCGTACCCAGTCATCGTAGCCGCCAACATATTCCCGCAGCAGGCCATCGCCTTCAAATGCAATCACCTGAGTCACCACGTTGTCGAGAAATGCGCGATCGTGGCTGACCAGGAACAGGGTGCCGGAATACTGTTGCAGCAACACTTCCAGCAATTCCAGGGTTTCGATATCCAGATCATTGGTGGGTTCATCAAGTACCAGCACGTTGCTGGGACGGGTAAACAAGCGCGCCAGCAACAGCCGGTTGCGCTCACCGCCGGAGAGCGATTTCACGGGTGAGCGGGCCCGCTCCGGCGCAAACAGGAAATCTTCCAGATAGCTGATGACATGTTTCTTCGCCCCGCCGATTTCGATGAAATCCGAGCCTTGGCTGATGGTGTCTATCAGTGTCGCTTCTTCATTCAGCTGCTCGCGCATCTGGTCGAAATAAGCCACGGCAAGTTTGGTGCCCTGCCGCACTATGCCGCTATCGGGCTGCAATTCACCCAGTATCAGCTTCAGCAGGGTGGATTTTCCGGCGCCATTGGGTCCCAGCAGCCCCACCCGGTCGCCGCGCATGATGCGGCAGGAAAAATCCTTGATGACGACTTTGTCGCCATAACTTTTGCTGACATGTTCCAGTTCAGCCACCACGCGCCCGGATCGTGCGCCTTCATCCACGCTGAGATTGACCGTCCCCACCCGGTTGCGCCGCGCCGCCCGCTCCAGCCGCAGCGCTTCCAGTTGTCGTACCCTACCTTCATTGCGCGTACGGCGTGCCTGTATGCCTTTGCGTATCCAGACTTCTTCTTGCGCCAATACCTTGTCGAATTTCTGATTGTGAGTGGCCTCAACTTCCAGCATCTCCTCCTTTTTGTGTTGATATTCTGCGAATTTGCATGGAAAAGTCTCTAACTTACCGCGATCAAGCTCGATAATGCGTGTCGCCACATTATCCAGAAAACGCCGGTCATGGGTAACGAACAGCACACTGCCGGCAAAATCCTTGAGCAATCCTTCCAGCCATTCAATGGAGGAGAAATCTAGGTGATTGGTTGGCTCATCCAGCAGCAGCACGTCGGGCGACACTACCAATGCACGCGCCAGCGCGACCCGTTTTTTCAGTCCGCCGGAAAGGTGTCCGATCAAAGTATCTTCGGGAAGGTTAAGCTGGTGGATGACGGTCTCCACCTTGCCCTGGATGCGCCAACCATCCTGGGCTTCCAGTTTGCCCTGCAAATCCTGCAAGCGATCAAGCAGTGCTTCGGTATCTCCCGCACCGTCACTCAAAGCATGAGACACCTCGTGGTAATCGAGCAGCACTTGACTGACGGCACCCAAGCCGTTGGACACCTCCTGGAACACCGTACTAGCTGCATCCAGTTCCGGTTCCTGCGGCACATAGGCCAGCTTCAATGCGGGCGCGCGCCATACCTTGCCATCATCCAGTTTGATTTCACCGGCCAAAACGCGCAACAAACTGGACTTGCCGCCGCCGTTCCGGCCAATCAGGCCGATGCGTTCGCCCGGATCAAGTTGCAAATCCACATGATCAAGCAGCGCATGGTGACCAAAGGCAAGACAGACTTTTTCGAGAGTAATGAGAGGCATGGGTGTGGAAATGGGGTTCAGCAGATTGGCAGGGGCGGGATTCTGCCATGCTTCGTGGGGTTTGGCAAAATATCTGCCCATGAGATTGGATCAGACCGGAACGCGAACCCTGGTTCAGGGTTCATGCTTCACGGTTCATTCCGTCAGTTTCTTCTTCAACAGCGCATTTACCTGTGCAGGGTTGGCCTTACCCTTGGTGGCCTTCATCGCCTGGCCCACCAGGGAATTGAAAGCTTTTTCTTTGCCATTACGATAATCGGCTACCTGCTGCGGGTTGGCGGCAAGAATGCCGGCTATGAGTTGCTCGATCTCACCCGCGCCCGAGATCTGTTTCAGACCCTTCGTCTCAATAATGATGTCGGCATTGCCATCACATTCGCCGCGCCACAT
>JAYUYT010000110.1:0-10437 GCA_043752345.1 Nitrosospira sp. | reverse complement strand
GACCCAGGCGATATAAAGCGAGCGCTCGCTGGATTCCAGGCAATTGCTGCATAGCGGCGATTTCCTGTGCTCCGGCCTTATAGGGTTCGTCCGGGATGCCGATCACCACCCCCATCTCTTCTTCCGCCAGCTGGCCGTAAAAATTATGTTCGCTGCTGAGTGGAGCAAAGAGTGCATTGGCTTCTGTAATTCTGCCTTTGGTTTTCAGTGCGCGCGCTTTCCAGTAACGCCATACCCCTGCCTGCTGCTCTACAGCAGACATGGCTTCGATGCCTCTGAGCACCATCTTCCAATCGCCGGCACGCAGTGCGGCACGGGTTTGCCAAGCAAGCTGGGTGTCGGAGAGTGGGACGGAGGGGTGGGTGGCGGCTGCTTGCTTGAACCAGCCCAGCGCACGCGGATCAAGCCGGCGTGCTGCCTGGCTTGCCAGGTGCCCGAGGAAATAGGATTGTTCCGCCGGGTCGAAGCGTTCGCGCACCTTGGGCCAGTAGGCAAAGGCTTGATCCGGACCACTGCGCAGCAGGCGCAGCAGCGCGTACAGGGCAGCCTCACGGTCGGCGCGAGTCTTGGTTTCATGCCGGTGCTGTTCCAGATAGCGCAGAGGGTTGCTGGTCGCATCGTCCAGCTTGCGTTCATTGAGCGCCTGATCCTTCGGCAGATAGCGGTTGACGTGCTTCGTCACACTCACGTTGCCTGCCTCGAGGGTCAGGCGCAGTCGCGTCCACACATCTTCCGCAGTAAGCTGCCCGGTGGCAGTGAGCGCTTCGAACAGCGGGGTACAGTTTTTCGGCAGGTCGTGTGCGTTAAACCACAGCGGTCGCGCTTCATCCAATGCCCCGCTGTCATTGGCAGCTAGGCGCTGTTGCAGGGAATAGCAAACGAGATCAGCATCCTTGTTAATCAGGGCCGGGTATTCTGCGGCGAACAGTTTCCATTGCTGCTTTTTGCCCAGGGTTTTCAGCCACTCACCATGTAGTTTGTCGGCGAGGAAACTGCCTTGATGGTGGGAAAGAAATTTTTTGACAGCATCCGTGCTTACATTCTCCAGTTGCAAACTCAACTGGTAATAGGCTGCATAAGGCTCCAGCACATGGCCCTGCAGGCGGCGGGCGTGAGTGTCCAGGCGAGCAGAATTTCCTGCCTGGAATGCCTGACGCGCGGCGATGAAATCGGTGTCCTGGTTGGCTGCGGATGCGCCGGTAAAAACCAGAAGCAATAAGCCGGGTAAAAACTTTTTCATAGCCTGCTATACATATTAAGGTAAGTAAGTGAAGCGGGAACCAGGACGGCAAGTTGTCCCACTTAATTTCTGTTCCCTTGTTACCTTTGACATTTCATTCAGAGAATAGCACATCATGCCCTATATCAGCCTAAACCCTGCAACCAACAAGATCATTAAAACTTACACCAGTTGGGATAGCCACCATCTGGCTACAACTCTGGAGCAAGCATATGACGCCCAGCAAGCCTGGAGACAGACCGCCTTTGTCGGGCGTGCGGAATTTATGCGCCGCGTCGCTATATTGCTGCACGATCGTGCAGCTGAATACGGCAGGTTGATGGCGATCGAGATGGGCAAGCCGCTGCGTGAGGCGTGTGCCGAAGTGGAAAAATGCGCGCTCATCTGCGATTACTACGCGCTGCATGCTCAACATTTTCTGCAGGCCGAAACGATTCAGACCGGTGCCGGCAAAAGCTATGTGTTGTATGAGCCCCTCGGCGTCGTGCTGGGCGTGATGCCGTGGAATTTTCCGTTCCTGCAGGTGATTCGTTTTTCCGCGCCCGCGCTGATGGCGGGCAACGGCTGCGTGTTGAAGCACGCTTCCAATGTGCCGCAATGCGCACTGGCGCTGGAGCAGTTGTTCCGCGACGCGGGCTTTCCGCCATATCTTTTCACCACGCTCATGATCGAAGCCGCCGATGTTGCCGAAGCCATCGCCAGCCACCATGTGCATGCGGTGACGCTCACCGGCTCCGAAGCCGCCGGGCGTGCAGTCGCCGCCCACGCCGGTCAGCACCTGAAGAAATGTGTGCTGGAACTGGGCGGATCGGATGCGTTCATCGTGCTGAAAGATGCCGACCTGGAGCTGGCCGCTACCAATGCGGTGAAATCACGTTTTCTGAACTGCGGACAGTCGTGCATCGCTGCCAAGCGCATTATCCCGGTCGCGGAGATTGCCGACGAGTTCGTATCCTTGTTCGTGAAAAAAACCACCGAGCTGAAAATGGGCGATCCGCTCAGTGAGACCACCCAGCTCGGCCCGCTGGCGCGGCTTGATTTGCGCGAAGAGCTGCACCAGCAGGTGACCGATTCGATTGCGCAGGGCGCGCAGGCGATACTTGGTTGTGAACCCATAGTGGGCGAGGGTGCGTTTTACCCGCCATCGATACTCGACCGGGTAACGGCAAAAACCCGCGCTTACCACGAAGAACTATTCGGCCCGGTGGCCGCCGTGATTCGCGCCGCCAATGAGGAAGATGCTGTGCACATCGCCAACGACACTCGCTTCGGCCTTGGTTCCAGCATCTGGAGCCGCGATTCAGAGCGTGCGGAGAAAATTGCGCGGCGAATGCATGCCGGCAGCAGCTTCATCAATGGCATGGTCAAATCCGATCCGCGCTTGCCTTTCGGTGGCATCAAGTCGTCCGGTTTCGGCCGGGAATTGTCCTACCACGGCATTCGCGAATTCGTTAACGTCAAGACGGTGTGGGTACGGTAAGTGATCGACCTAGCCTAAAGCGGAGAAATGGCTGCCGGTTGGCAGAAACTGCGCCGGATCGTTCTCATGCAGTTATCGCCATACTGCAAAATCATTCATGTATCACCAGTGCATCGCGGGTAATCTCAACAAAGCGATGTGCGGCAAAAGCCGCCTCGATTCCTGGCAAATTGGTGAGCAACAACTTCTCTAAGCCCGCATTGACGATGTTTCCGGTGGAAATCAGCAACAGCTGCGGCTCGCCGGTAAGCAAAAAGGACTGTACAAAATCGTCATCCTTGCTCACCACAACACGCCCCTCGCGCGCGGCATATGCGATGACTTCGCTATCCGGTAGAAAATATCCTGGAGTGGTTGCCCAGCGGCAAATCCAGCGTATGCCGCGCATCATGCCCTGCCTCAGCCAACCAGCCGACAAAACGCCGGGGTAGCTGTGCATCAACCAAAAACTTCATGCGGCCAAATGCTCCAGCCGCTTAACATGCGTTAGACGCGCGGCATAAGAAAGTGCCGCAAGAATATCTTCGCGCTCCAAGTCTTCATAGTCAGCCAGAATCTCCTCAGTGCTCATGCCGCTGGCCAACCACTCCAGGATATTTTCTACCGGATAGCGCAACCCGCGAATGCAAGGCTTGCCATGACAGATTGCTGGATCAATTGTAATGCGTTCATTCATTTTCATTACCTCCTGTCTTCCAAAAATCAACCTACCACAACCACATCGCCAGTTTATACCGCCAGCACATAAGTGTCTGCTTAAGCACTCCGCACACGGGACATCATGTTCAACGTGAGCAAGGCACAAGGGCCTAAAATCCCCGCAGTCTGGCTTGCCAGTCTGTGTCCACGCCCTCACAATTGCGCAGCATTTGTGACCATCTGCTTCCGCTACAATCCCAGTTCGCTATGTGAGCCAATGCGCACTAACTGCAAAATCTTGTCATTGGGTTTCCGGTAAATCAGCACGAGGTCAGGTTTTATGTGGCAGTCGCGGGAATCTTTCCACTCGCCGATCAACGCATGGTCACGATGTCGTTCTGCTAATGGTTCATCGTTTGCCAATTTGGTGATAACGTCCAGCACATCTTCCAGCTTGTAGCGCCCAGAACGACTAACCCGTTTCAGGTCGATCTTGAACTGGGACTGCTGAAAAACTTCCCTCACGCCTTACGCCATTCATCCGCAAGTTGATCAAGCGTGACTTTCTCCATTCTTTTACTACTGCGTGCAGCTTTTATCGCTTGCATGGTTTTTTCATTGGGGATCAGCGGTTCAAACGGCAACGCCTTTTCCCTCGCCACGCGGGTCAGCATGATGCGGAAAGCATCAGAAACAGTCAGCCCCATCGCCGCCAGGACAATGGTCGCCTCTTCTTTGATGTGCTCATCAATACGCGCACGAACAACGGTGTTAGTAGCCATATCTCAATCCTCCTAAATTGAGCCACAATGTAGCTCAATTTATGACCACCGTCAACTACATTCAAGGCTTCAGAAATAAAGAAAGGATTCGATTGGATTGTTCCAACCTATTTATTATTAAGACATATCAGACAGGATAAGTCTGAACACTGGGAAGCACAGATACCTATAACCTAGGAAAAATATTCTGCATCAATGTCTCGGGCGTGGTGCAACACTCGAACAATCAGTAACCCATCTTCATCTGGCACATAGAAAATAATGTATGGCGTACGAGTCGAAAAGCTTCGCAGCCCATCGGCCAGTTCCGGGCGCACCCTGCCCATTTCAGGCTGAGCGGCCAGTAATGAAACCGTTGATTGAATCGAGTCCAGGGATTTATCTGCTGCAACCAGATTATCTTCCGCAATACTCAACCAAAGCTCTAGAAGATCGGCTTCTGCTGACTGGGTATAGCGGACGCGAGGTATCAGGCAGTTGCGCGGCGGGTTTTTAGCGACTGACGGCCTTGTTGCTTCAGACTTGCAAAATCAACCTCTTTTACACGTCCATGCTTTATATCGTCCAGACCCTTGGCAATATCCTGGCGTAAACTATCAAGCTTGGCCGTTTTAACCTGCTCATATGCTTCGAATAGCCGCAACGCCTCACGAATGACCTCGCTGGCGGAACCATACATACCGGATTCGACGCGCTGACGAACGCGCGCTTCTAATTCGGGGGGCAAAGATACGTTCATGGACATGGTAATTTTCCCAAAGGAATATCAATAACAGTATGGCAGTTTATGCCATAAATTGCCAGTTTCGAGGCAATCATATCCACCAGCGGTATCGAGTTCAACGGTCGTACTTACGACAACCCATCGTCCGCCAGCATCGCGGCAAAGGAGTCGGTCGGTACAAACAGGAAGTCTGCGAACACTAATGGTTGGGACTTGCTTTCAAGCGAATTCTTGCCGCCTACTCCTTTCCTACCGTATTCCTACGAAATAATAGGTAAATTCCTACATCAGTATGCTGGCTTATCCAGCACAATTCCCTGCTTCTAAAGTCTAAGCGGCGCGATTCCAATTACGATTTATCCCTGGCGGCAATTTAACGAACAGGTTGTCAGCACTTGATTGTGCGAAGTGTCGGCCTGGGAATACGTTCCTGGTTAGTGTGGTTGTAAATGAAAATGAAATATTTGGGAACGCCGATACTCAAGGAGCTTGTAGAGCAGTCAATATGAAAAAACAAAGCCATCTCAGAGCATCAGCCAAGGGTAACCGCAATCCTCTGTTCTATCTGGACGGGAATGGGAGAGTGGCCTATGCAGACGAGCATTGCTGCTGCAGTCTCGGCTATTCCAGAGAAGAACTGGTTGCGCATGCTATCGCAGATCTAGATGTGCTGATTGATCCTGATAAATTCATGACAATGGTCGGGTTGCACTTGTACAACCAAGCGTCCCGTTTCGAGTCGGTCATCCGGCGCAAAGACGGAACAACATTTCCCGTCGAAATTGATATAACTGATGCTGCACATGGTCGCCGCATGTTGCTGCAGTGCGAGCTGCACGACATGAGCGAGCAGGTGAAGTAACTATCAAGAAGAACTCATACCGTGGCAATACTGACATCGTCTCTTAATAATGGAGAAGCTGAATTCTTCGCGCTCTTACACAAGCGCATGGAAGAAAAGGGGGACTTTCCCGCCCTGTCGAAATCGGTGCGAGATTTTTGCAAAACGACACAGGACGAGAATTTTAATGTCTCGGATATCACCGGCATCATATTAAGCGACTTTGCCTTGACGCAAAAAGTAATCCGGCTGGCCAACTCCGCCGTGTATTCATCAACAGGTGAGGAAATAACGACCATCAGCAAGGCTGCCATGATCATCGGACTTGAGGCTCTCACGTATCTGGTACTGAGCGTGCGGTTGCTGGATACGCTTTCCATCAACGCGTCCGATTCTGCAGCGGCTCGCGCGGAAATGACACGGGCGCTACTGGCTGGCGATATTGCCAGAAAGATTGCGGCGAAGACCCGCATAAAAAATGCCGAAGAAGCGGTTGTTTGCGCGCTTATGCATCATCTGGGCCGTTTGCTTGTTGTGTTCTACTTTCCCGATAAGTGGTCCAGAATAAAGAAAGTTTCTGCAGATGAATCCTTGTCAGAGAATGAGGCCGCACTGAAAATCATCGGTGTGTCGCTGGACGAAATTTCACAAGAAATCGCTAAAAACTGGTGCCTTCCCCAGAAAATTGCCACCAGCATGATGAGTCCGTCTTCAATTGTTGAGACCAGTATTCCCGGCTCTCCAGGTTGGCTCAGAGTGATGGCCAACCTTGCCGGGGAGGCAGCGGCGGCAGTAACCAAAAAGGATGCTGTTGACCATTTGACGGAACTCACGCTCCTTTACAGTAGCGCTTTGTTAGTTCCGGTCGAAACCATCACGGAGTCAATCGATCTCGCAATCAACGATGCAATGGAGCCATCCATTCTAAAGGCTGTCAGCGGGTCGCATGACAAGCCGGCCGATTCCATCAAGCAACTGACTGACGGTGTGCGTGAGATCACCAACTCGCTGGCTAGAGGCGAAAATTTTGGTAATGCATTAAACCTGGTGCTCGAAACCATGTATAGCAGCATGGGTTTCAACCGTGTCGCCGCTTTCCTGCGTGATGGCAATGCCTTAAAGGGTAAGGTGGGTTTTGGTAATGCGATGCCCGAAGCGCTGTCAAATCTTTATTTCCCAGAGGCCTACGCAGCGGATGTATTCCACCTGGCGCTGCTCAACAATGCAGATGTGTTTATCAGAGACGTTGCGGGGCCGAAGTCGATGGTAAGCATACCGTCTTGGCTTACCGAAACCCTACCGGATGTCCGCGCTTTCATCTTGCTGCCGATGAATCTGAATGGGCGTCCCATCGGCCTACTGTATGGCGACTTTAGGAAGGGTACAAAAGAGATGGTCGAACAAGAGGAGGTGGTGCTGATGAGCTCGCTCAGGGATAGTTTGATGCAGTCTTTGGGTTCAAAATAAACCTTAAACCAACAAGCGGCTGCCCCGGATGGGTAGTCGCTAATTAAAACATTGAATGTCCATTACCGGGAAACTCAATCGTCTGGAATGTGTCGATCTGCGACCGTCACTCTAGGGAGCAATATGCTAAAAACATTCGAGTTTCGGTTGGCTCGCTAATTCAGAATGCCAATGCACCCTATGTTTTTTCAATTAGCGCGATTTCTTCATCGGTGAGGACGTAGAGCGCGTACACCAATTGATCGATCTGCCGGTCGGTAGCATCTATCTGGCGTTGCAGCAGGGCGGTGTCTTGCGGAGTTTTCGCGGCAGCGAATTGTTGGTGCAGCGCGAGCATTTTGTCGACTAGCGTGACGAGTTTGTCGTGTGAGGTTATTTGAGTAGATCGCGAAGGAAAAGGCAGCGACAAAATATCTTTGATGGTGACTTGTGGAAAATCGTCCTTCGTTGCTTGTGATACCTGATGAATATAGAGATGAGAAATTAGCTTGCTATTAAGCAGCCCCAGCAATAATTCAGCAGAGTAGCCATCTTTTGGAACGATGCTATAAAGATTTTTATTGGTAATAAAAGTGTCAGTTGCCAGCGTTGCCATTAACCGTTGTTGGCGATTTACCAATCGGCGGAGAAGCAATCGTTTTCCTTCAAACCAATAAAACTCTTTCGGACATTCTTTCATTTGATTGCCGAATTCTATCCACTGAGGAGCCTTGTAGTTCAGCGTATATCGGTAAACATTGCCCTCAAAATAAAGATGACTGAGTGATGAAATTTTCTTTGTTGTGAGATGCTCTTTGTCAAACAGAACACCACGTTTCATTGCGAAAGCATCGGAGAATGACGACGTGTTATTGGTTCGAATGCTTTTTACCAAGGCCAAGGCACCAACATCCAGGATAAATTTATTGTCGTTTTCTTCTGCCCATGATCTCTGAGTGATTTCATGATAATTTTTCTCAGTGAGAGTGATTGCTGAGATCTTTTCTTTTTTTGAAAAAGAGAATGTTTTTACAATATGATCGTTTTTCGGCTTACTAGAAGATGCAACAAAAATTGCTGTATCAACATATGCATCAGCAAACACATCGAATGGAAGCGAAACGATCTCATCTAGTCGATAGTTAAGAAGGAAGCTTCTTAACATTCTGTAATCAGGGCCTCCTAACCAAGCAGATGGCACGATGAAGGAAGCCGATCCGGCTTTGCGAGCAACCTTTATAGCATTTTCAATAAACAAGGCATAAACATCTTTCACGCCTCGCCACACGCTATAGTTATTTTGAAAGTAGGCTGCTTCAATAGCGGAGAAAGATGCGCCATAAGGTGGATTGCCAATCACCACATCAAATCCCCCTCCGCTGCGCTCCTCCCCCTTTTTCAAAGGGGGATGGGGTTGGGGATGGGGTTGGAGCTGGGGTTGGGGTTGGAGTTGGGGTTTCCCCCCCTTTGAAAAAGGGGGGCTAGGGGGGATTTGAAAGACCTGCGGAAACGCGGCGTGCCAGTCGAACGCGTTGATGCGCTGCGCGGTCTCGGCGTCTAAGTCGAGTTGGCCGTCATAGAAATCCGGGCCGATGAGCGAGTTGCCGCATTGGATGTTGCGATCCAGATCGGGCAGCACGCGCTCGTGAAACAGTTTCATCTGGCTATTCAGCGATTCGCCGGATTCACCTTCCAGCACTTTGAGCAGCAGCGAGAGCTTGGTGACTTCCACCGCCTGCGCGTCGATATCCACGCCATAAATATGATCGAGCAGGATGCGTTTCTTTTCTGACGTGGTCAGCCGCCATTCGCTGGAAGCGCTGCTGGGACGGAGGCGCGCGGCTTTGCCCTTACTGTTCTTTTCTGCGCCTTCTGCCACATAGCGCACCAGATACCAGTCGAGCAGGTATTGATATGCGCCGATCAGGAACGACCCCGAGCCGCATGCTGGGTCGAGGATGGTGATGCCTGCCACCTGCTTGCTGCTCTTGCCCTCCAGCAGTTTGCCGACGGTGTGCTGTACGATGTATTGCACGATGTAGGCGGGGGTGTAGAACACGCCACCGGCTTTTTTCACTTCCGGTTTGTCCTCGACTACAGCACGGTTGCCTGCGGTCAGGCGGATGACTTTGCCGAGAAATTGTTCGTAAACGCTGCCGAGGATGTCCGCGCCGAGCACGGAAAATTCGTAGGGGCAATCCGGGTAGTAGAGGTTTTTGAAAATCTCTTTGAGCGGCTTGTCGTCGATGCTCAGATGCAGCGTCAATTCGTCCGGCGCACCGGCACGGCCCTTCTCTTGCGTGAAGTGGAACAGGCCAGAGTTGTAGCGCTCATCCGCCGAACGGAACAGTCCGCGCAGGCGGTCGTAAACATTGACGCCATTCTGCAGGGCCATCAGTTTGCCGTAAGGCTCGATGCCTCGGTCTTCGCAGATGCGCAGGAAAATAATGCGGTCTATGGTTTGCTGCACGGCGAAGTTGAGTTCGCGCTGGGACAAGCTGGTGTTGCGCAACGCGATATTGCGCGCGAGCAGATCGCGCCAGCCTTCGATCTCTGCCAGGAACGCGCTGTCTACTGCGGTGGTGCCGCGTTTGCCTTTGGTGCTGCTGGCGTATTTGTCGAACGAGCCTTTGAGTACCGCATCCTTGGAGAAGATCGCGGCGATCTCGTCCCACTTTTCCGGGTAGTCGCGGAAGGTGCAGTAGAACAGCCGTGACTGACTGGCCTTGTCGCTTTTATCGGGCTTCTGGCGGCAGTCATAAATGGCGAATTCTTCAAAATCGGTGACGATGGACAGCGGCAGTTTGGCCGACCACGCATAGCGGCGTACCTGGAAGGCCGGTTCGATAGCCTCTTTGACATTGACCGACGGCTTCTTGGCTTCGAGGAAGAATTTGCGATGCCCGCCGATGCGAAAACTGTAATCCGGTGCGCGGGTGGAGAGGCCAACCTTGATCGCGTCTTCGTGGATGACATCGCGATAGGCTTCCGCATAGCCCTGGCTGTTGTCCATGTCCCAGCCGAGTGCTCTGAACATGGGGTCGATGAAATCACGCCTGACCTGGGTTTCGTTGTATTGCCCGGTGCGGTACGCGTCGAGATTGCGCTCGAAATTCTCAATTAGCGTGAGGACGGTTTGCGGGGCGGGCATGGGTTTATCCTTGTTGCTGCTTTGATGCAAGGGCACCTCTAAAAATCCAGATTTCGTCACAATACTTTGTTGCTCACAAAAAATGTTTCCTTACATATCAGCCATATGCTGCGTCTACATTTTTTGTTCCCGCC
>JAYUYT010000109.1:0-10510 GCA_043752345.1 Nitrosospira sp. | reverse complement strand
GCTCAAGGGTCGCGGTAATGCCAGGAACATCGTTTGTCCTGTGCACCGATGGACCTACGATATGGCTGGCAAGCTGCTCGGAGCTCCCCACTTTCCTGATAATCCTTGTCTTGATCTCGGCAAGACCCCGCTGCAGAACTGGAACGGCCTGCTGTTTGCGGGTAAGCGCGATGTCGCACGCGACATGACTAACCTGGGTGTCCTGAAGGATTTCGATTTTTCTGGTCATGTGCTGGAACGGGTGCAGATAGAAGAATATGCTTGCAACTGGAAAACTTTTATTGAGGTGTATCTGGAAGACTACCATGTCGAGCCATACCATCCAGGTCTGAGCAGCTTTATCAATACAGGCGAGCTTAAATGGGAGTTTGGCGGCTGGCACAGCGTGCAGACAGTGGGTGTCAATCACGCTTTCGATCGTCCAGGTACGCCGGTTTATGCCAAATGGCACGAGCAATTGTTGCGTCAGACCGCAGGCAAGGTGCCGGCTCACGGCGCCATCTGGATGCTCTACTACCCTAATGTCATGCTGGAATGGTATCCGCACGTGCTTATTATCAGTACGTTATTACCAGCAGGAACAGAGCGTTGTACTAACGTGGTCGAGTTTTATTACCCCGAGGATATTGCCTTGTTCGAACGCGAATTTATCGAAGCGGAACAAGCCGCTTATAATGAAACCGCAGTCGAAGATGATGAAATTTGCAAACTGATGACTGCAGGGCGCCGCGCGCTGTATAAGCAGGGCGTCAACGAAACCGGTCCCTACCAGTCGCCAATGGAAGACGGCATGGTGCACTTTCATGAATTTCTGCGGCGGAAAATTGAGCCGCATATTTCTTAGTACGCCGGGGTTGGCGAACCACATCCCGGCAGACTCTCTATTCTTGTCTATGAACTACCGATGCGGACCGGTGTCGGTACACGAGTAGCGCAAACAGAATTTGCACCGTGGCGGGTTGTTGCCTATGATGAGGCGGTTATCTCTTTGGAATGAGCCCATGATTACTATTCAGAAAAACGGCAATCTAATCACTGTCGCTGCCCTCGGTGAATTTACCTTGGCTGACTACAAGGAATTCGAACAACAGGTACTCTATAAGTTTCATTTCGTTGGCAAGGCGGATCTGCTGTTCGATTGGCGCGATATGGTGAGTTACACTGTTGATGTGGCATGGGAAGAGATCAAATTCGCACGTGAACACGGCAGCGAATTCAACCGGGTCGCAGTAGTCACCGACAACCAATGGCAAGCTTGGAGCGTCTGGGTGTCCAATCTTTTCATTGATGCCGATGTCAGAGTGTTTAACGATTATGACGAAGCAAAGACTTGGGTGACAGTTTGAGATAATCTGGATTAAGATTTGAATAACTCAGAGGCCATTGACAAAAATGGCATCTTGGATGCTGCTAAGTATGGAATCACCCTAAATCTGTTGCTAAAAAACAACAGATTGTCCGTTTAATCTCTGAAACTTCTTTATATTGGTACAGAACTCATCCAGAATGGCTGCCTATCTCCCATAAGGCCCATGCTAGTGGATTCTTTATGGGAAGTTACTTTATATGAATATTGTAATTAATTAAATTGATACGCTTTTTGTTACACAGAATTCCGCTAGGAATTAGTGAGCGAAATACAATTGGAAAGAAGTAACGTATCCAGCCAAACTTTATTTTAAAAAAGATGCTAAGCACCAATAATTCGGAGGGGAACACCTTGAGTTCAACAATAACCAAGTTGAACGCTCCGCTATTGCAAGCGTTTGATTCTCAGTTATCAAGCGAGTTACCGATAGTTGCAACACCAACACCAACGACATGCAGTGTACAAGCGCAACGTTTGGCGGACTTCGATACTCTGACAGCAGCCCTGGAATACGCCGCAGGCGGGACAACGGGGTTTAATTTTTATGATGCCAAAGGGAATCTGCGTTCAGTTCTTCCCTACCAGGTATTAAGGCAAAACGCCCGAATCTCAGCACAGCGTCTATCAGGTCTCGGTTTGGTTCGTGGCGATCGTGTGGCGCTTATTGCCGACACGACGCCGGAGTTTGTCGAGCTGTTTTTTGCGTGTCGCTATGCCGGGTTAATTCCCTTCGCGATGCCGGTTCCAGTCAATCTTGGCAGTCATGTGGTATATGTCCAACAACTTCGTGGAATACTCGAAGGCAGTAAAGCAAGTGCCGCTTTAGCTAATGTAGACTACATCAACTTTCTCAGAGAGGCTGCCGAAGGGGTGCAAGGCCTGCAATGGGTCGGGACTCCCGGGGAACTGGATAAGCTCCCCGCTCTGGACATGGTGCTTCAGCCGAATCATCCCGATGAAGTTGCATACCTTCAGTTTACCTCAGGTAGTACCCGTGCTCCACGCGGGGTCGTCATTACCGAGCGAGCACTGATGTGCAATTTGCAGGGAATCGTTCGCAATGGTTTGGAAATATGCCCCAGCGATCGCGCAGCATCCTGGCTACCTTTCTATCATGATATGGGACTGGTAGGGATGTTGATGGCACCGATGGTCGCACAGGTTTCTGTCGACTACCTTGCCACACGTGATTTTGCGATCAGGCCGCTGCAATGGCTGCGATTGATCAGTCGCAACCGTGCTACCGTTGCCTTTAGTCAACCGTTTGGTCTCAAACTCTGTACTCTGCGGGTGCGTGATTCCGACTTGGAAGACCTCGACCTCAGTTGCTGGCGTGCGGCCGGTATTGGTGCAGAAATGATACGACCGGATATCTTGAGGAATTTTTCAGAGAAGTTTGCGCCAGCTGGTTTCGATGCACGTGCTTTCCTGCCTTGTTATGGTCTGGCAGAGTCGACCCTTGCTGTCACCTTCTCAAAGGTCGGCCATGGTTTCAGTAGCTTGCGTGTCGATGCTGGAATGTTGGTAGAGAGAAAGATGGCGGTACGCTTGCAAGCGGAAGGCAGAAAATTCAATGAATTTGTGAACTGCGGCCGCCCGTTACCGGAACACACGGTCAAGATTGTCGACGACGAAGGGCATGAGTTGTCTGACCTGAAAGTGGGCAGTGTGCTGGTGAATGGCAAAAGCATCATGACGGGCTATTTCAATAACCCGGAAGACACCCAGAAAACACTACGCCCCGGCCACTGGCTGGATACCGGCGATTTGGGTTTTCTGTTTGAAGGGGATTTGTATGTTACCGGTCGCCGTATAGACGTCATTATTGTTAACGGGCGTAACATACGCGCTCAGGATATAGAAGAACTCGCCGAGCAACAGCCAGAAGTGAGAGCCCGGGAAGCGTCTGCTTTCGGTATAGCCGATGCCAACGGTGTCACGACTATTGTGCTGGTAATAGAATGCCGGCTGACTTCAGTGATAGACCGGCAATCTCTTACCACCCGGCTGCAACGACTGGTGTATATGGCATTTGGCGTCAACTGTTTAGTTGAATTGGTTTCGCCCCACACATTGCCGCGCACTTCCTCCGGGAAGCTATCGCGCTTTGCTGCTCGCCAGGGTTTCATACAACGGACAAACCTGACAGATCATCAGCTATCAGTCGAGTCCAGAGACAAATAGGCAGCATATGCCCGGATTGTCGGTAGCAGTGACGGGTGCCACAGGGTTCATTGGCCGCATACTGCTGCAATCCCTGGTCAGAGATGGATGGGAAGTGCGTGCGTTGACCCGGCGTCCTCAGGCTGGAGACGAATCCATTACGTGGATTCAAGGTGATCTGGATAATCCTGGCGCGTTGCGGGATCTGGTTCAAGGTGTTTCCGCCGTGGTACATTGTGCTGCCCAAGTCCGGGGCAGCTCTCTCGCTGATTTCATCTGCACCAATGTGGAGGGTACCGCCAATCTGGTGCGCGCCTCGACACAGCAGGACTCACCACCTCGCTTTCTCTTCATGTCCTCACTCGCAGCCAGACAGCCAGAGCTTTCCTGGTATGCGACCAGCAAGCATTTGGCTGAACAGATCGTGGCTGACCATTCAGGAATCATGCCATACGCGGTTTTTCGTCCGACTGCAGTTTATGGGCCGGGCGACAAGGAAATGAGTCCGCTTTTCCGCGCTACTCAGCGTGGGGTATTACCCATGGTGGGACGTTCCGCCATGCGGTTTGGTTTATTGCATGTCAGTGATTTAGTAGCAGCGGTTCTCTGCTGGCTTTCCACCCAAGTTCCCGTACACGGTGTTTACGAGCTTGATGACGGGATGCCTGGGGGCTATGACGGGCACTCCGTGGCGGCCATTGCCCAGGATGTCTGGCAGAGGCCGGTACGCTGCCTGTTTTTGCCGGCATCACTGGTTTCGATGACCGCCAATGTTAATTTATGTCTGGCACGGCTGCTGCATTATTCGCCGATGCTGACGCCGGGAAAAGTCAGGGAATTACAGCACCCGGATTGGGTATGCGATATCACGCCCTTGATCCAGGCATTACCAGAGTGGCAGCCCTGTATTCGTTTGCGCGATGCGCTGCCGCACGCGGCATAGCCCGCATAACACTTAAAACCACTCCAACCCATGACAACCGATTACAATAATATTTTGTCCAGGCTTTGTTTTCATCTTAAGCAGCTCGCCAGCCCTGATGTGGTAATCGTACCAGAGACAGATTTGATCAATGAGCTGGCGATTGATTCTGTCAAACTATTGAATCTGGTTATGGAGATCGAAGATGAGTTTGATATCTCCGTGCCGCTGAATGTCCTTGCGGACGTTCAGACCGTGCATGACCTTGCGAATTTAATTCAACACATAAAATCTGCGAAATAATGAGCTTACTAGACAAACTGGACGCGGTTGCCGCAGCCAGAAAAGCACTGCTACCGGAAGGGCTTGATGTTTTCGGCATGCCAATAGAAGAGGTTTACTCTGCGACAGAGGCAAGAGTTGGCGACCGTCGCATACTGTTTCTGGGTACGAACAACTATCTCGGACTTACCTTCGCACCCGAATGCCTGAAGGCAGCGCATGAAGCGCTGGACAAGGAAGGCACCGGCACCACCGGATCGCGCATGGCGAATGGCAGTTACAGTGGGCATCGCGCACTGGAGCGGGAGTTTGCAGAATTTTACCATTGCCACTCGGGTATTGTTTTTACCACCGGTTATCAGGCGAATCTTGCCATGATCTCGGGTCTGGCGGGGGCGGGTGATGTGGTTCTGATTGATGGTGACTCGCACGCAAGTATCTATGATGGCTGTCGTCTGAGTGGTGCCGAAATAATCCGTTTCCGGCATAACGACGTGGCAGACATGGAGAAGCGTCTCCAGCGTCTCGGAGAGCGATCAAAGTCCACCCTGATCGTCGCTGAAGGCATTTACAGCATGCTGGGCGATCAAGCGCCGCTGGCAGAGATTGTCAGAGTAAAAAATGCCTACAACAGCATCCTGCTGCTGGATGAGGCTCACTCGCTGGGAGTCCTGGGTAAAACAGGTCAAGGACTGGTGGAAGAAACGGGACTCATTGATGGAGTCGATTTCATCACGGGCACTTTCAGCA
The DNA here is from genome assembly GCA_043752345.1 of Nitrosospira sp. Taxonomy (GTDB): domain Bacteria; phylum Pseudomonadota; class Gammaproteobacteria; order Burkholderiales; family Nitrosomonadaceae; genus VFJL01. Next base: position 5,024 of record JAYUYT010000109.1, on the reverse strand, counting down.
AAAGTCTCGGCGGTATCGGTGGTTACTGCGTGAGCAACCATCCGCAACTCGATCAACTGCGCTATATCAGCCGCCCCTACATATTCACCGCATCGCCTTCACCGGCTACCATTGCATCAGCGCGAGCAGCGCTCAGACTATTGCGCGACGGCACCGAACTACGGCGGCAGCTTTGGCAAAATTCACGGCAACTCTATGCGCGCCTTGACGCGCTGGGTTATAAACTTGGACCGCAACCTGGGCCTGTCATCGCGAACATACTCGATAGTCCCCAGCAGGCACTGATGCTGTGGAAAGGCCTGCTGGATCATGGCATCTATGTCAATCTGATATTGCCGCCGGCTGCACCTGAAGGGAAAGCGCTGGTGCGTTGCAGTGTCAGCGCAGCCCACACCAGCGAACAGATGGATCATGTCGGAAATGTTTTTGCCGAGTTGCGCAAAAGTATCTTTCAATAAAGGGCGCTTGGTCCGGGGTAGAGCCCCTGGAACACGTCCCCCTATTCCAATCCTAAGATAGTTGACTTGGCGAGTGAACTGATAATCCGCGAAACCAGGCTATGCGCACCCTAGTTACCTATATCATGGTCTTCCCTCGGCGCAGCGCGTTTGTGCTGATTGCGCTGTTGGCAGCGGGCATCGCCGAGGGGCTCAGTCTGACTGCCCTGCTTCCTTTACTGTCAGTTGCCGTAGGTGACGCCAGCAGCTCAGACACCGGGCGGGCAGTGGTACAGGCCATGCAAAGGATAGGCATCGAGCCGACTATAAGCACGATGTTGCTGATCATCGTCGGCGGCATGATTAGCAAAAGCCTGATATTGCTGTTGGCCAACCGCCAGGTTGGCTATACCGTAGCGCATGTCGCGAGCAAGCTGCGCCAGGAGCTGATCGAGGCGCTACTGGCCAGCCGCTGGCAGTATTATCTGCGGCAACCCGCAGGTTCACTTGCCAACTCGGTTGCCACGGAAGCATACCGGGCAGCCCAGGGTTTTGAACACGCCACCAACGTCGTGGCGCTATCCATCCAAGTGCTAGTCTATAGCATGGTTGCTTTGTTCCTCTCCTGGGAAATAACCCTTGTTTCCCTCATTCTCGGCGCAGTCATGTTGCTGGTGCTGCAGAATCTGGTACGTGCCGCACGTAAGGCGGGTAACAAGCAGACACACCTGCTGCGCCATCTGTTGTCATATCTGGCTGATGTGCTTGCATCGGTGAAATCGCTGAAAGCCATGGCGCGGGATAACGTCGCTGATGCCATCCTCCGCGATGAAACCAAGCAACTGGAAAAAGCTACGCGGCGCGAAGTCATGAGCAGGGAAGCCTTATTGGCTCTGCAGGAACCCATACTTGCCACCTTGATCGCGGGCGGTTTGTATCTGGCCTTGGTAATGTGGCAGCTTTCCCTGCCTACAGTGATGGTGATGGTATTTCTGCTGACCCGCATTCAGAGTCTGCTGAACAAGGCACAGCGGCGCTACCAGCATCTGGTGGCACAGGAAAGTGCCTATTGGGCACTCCGTGCAGCGATTGAAGAGGCACGCGCGGCAGCCGAAAGAACCGCAGGCACGCAGCAGCCTACCTTGCAACAGGGAATCAGTCTGCGCCACATCCATTTCGATTATGACAAGAAATCGATATTCCAGGATTTGAACATCGAGATACCCGTGAATTCATTTACCTCAATCACGGGGCCGTCAGGGGCAGGTAAAAGTACTTTGCTTGATCTGCTGTGCGGGCTGGCTGAACCCAAGTCGGGTGAAATTCTAGTTGATGGGGTAGCGCTGCGTGAGATAAACCTGCAGCACTGGCGGCACATGATAGGTTACGTATCGCAGGACACCATCCTGCTGCACGACACAATACTCAACAACGTCCTTATCGGCGCACCTACTTTGACCCAAGCGGATGCAGAACAGGCACTACGTCAGGCCGGCGCTTGGGATTTTGTCAGCGTCCTGCCGGAAGGCATGCTGACGGTTGTGGGCGAGCGTGGCGGACTTCTTTCCGGCGGGCAGCGTCAACGTATCGCGATTGCCAGAGCGCTTGCCCATCGCCCGGTTTTTCTGCTGCTCGATGAACCAACCAGTGCGCTGGACCCGGATAGCGAGCGGATAATTTGTGAGACGCTGCAGAAGCTGGCGCAAAATCTTACGGTTATCGCAGTATCGCATCAGCCTGCCGTGATCAATGCCGCTGGCCGCATATTTGTTCTCTCCAAGGGTAAGGCGGAGCTATTGCCGCGCTTGTCCGACGTTAGTAGTGGCGACTTAGAAACCGCATCCGCAGCCCGGCTGGGCTCATCCAGGTAGTCAGCGCATCGTCTGTCAGCAGGGCTTCATGGCTTGAAGCAAAGTTGCTGCCGACTCGGGTTCAACGATAAAGCCCGGTTCTTCACGCACGTTCACCTATAAAAACCGCACTTCAAAATTAACTTCGCCACTGCGCTAAGGAACCACTGAACAAGTCCTCCGTGGAGCGCGTTGCTGGCAAAATCGGGATGATTGCAAGGCGCGCAACGCAGGTCGTAGCTGGCCTACGAGGCCAAGGAGCGCAACGCAGCAAGCGCCGGATTTTGCCGCAACCCTACGGGACGGGGCTTTGCAGGCGGTCTGCTTTGTCAGGCTCGTAGCGAAGGGAATGACCATTCGCGTTCTCGCCTTTCGTGCATCCCATCCCGCAAAGCCGCCGTCGCGCCCGCGTGGGACTTGTTCAGTGGTTCCCTAAACGTTGGCTTGGAGTTATGCATATGACATTACGGCTCAAGTATTTTCTAATAGTGCCGATAACAGAAATAAAAACAAGCTAACTTTTTTAGTAAGAAAATTTCAAGCTTTCCTCTCCTGTTCCTGACAAATCTAGTCGGGCGCAATGCTGCTGCCAGCAGCTTTCATCACCCTATCGATCAAGCTTTTTGCAGATCGTGATTTCCTCATTTTAGCTTCCAGGAAAAATCTCGCGCACACGTTATGCCATATGCATTAATGGTAAATGGAAAAATTTTTCATCCTAAACTTTTGTCGAGTGGTTGCCGATAACAGAGCTAACAGTGGTCAATGCTCCCTTGGATTGCGGGGCATAAACCGAAGCGGCAGTACTGTCGGCGGTTGCATAAGAGCTAAAGGAGAACGGAATGCCACAAGTTATCAGCACCGATATTACCTGGTTGAATGCGCAACGCAGTTTGCACATTTCACCAGGCATTCTGGTGATTTCGCCACCACGCTTATCCTTCAGTCTGCGCAACGACAGCGCAAGGATGATGCGGCGGCATGGTGCTGGTAGCCAAAAATGATAATGGCATTGGCACGAGTTTCAGTATCTTCTGCGCCTGCCGCAGTCGCGGGAGCAACTCTCCAGGCAAGTGATAATTGCGGCAGCGTATTAGATTCTTCGATTGTTCTTACCCCTTGTGCTGGCGGTATCGGTTTACTTGCCACAGGTAAATCCGGCAACAACACGGGCGGAGACAATACGTTGTCGGTGCAACCGTTGCCGAATGTGAAAGTCAGAGTGTCGGATGCAAGTGTGGTCGAGCGTGATGCGGGAACTGCGACAGCGGTATTCAGGGTTTCCCTGCCCACCGCGGTGAACCGTGATGTGACAGTCACGTATACAACGGCCAACGATATCGCTGTGGCCGGTACGGATTACGTGGCGGCAACGGGCCAAGTCGTGATCCCGGCGGGCAGCATGTCCGCCACATTCAGCATCGACGTTCTGGGGGACAAGCTGTTCGAGCCGAACGAAATCTTTGTTGTACGGCTATCGAACCCGATCAATGCAACCATCAGCGACGGAACAGGATTCGGGACCATCAAGGACAACGACAGTCCACAGTCAGGAGCGCTTCCAAGCGACACCTATTTTAGATGGCAGTGGTCGCTTTTTTCATCTAACGGCGCAAACGTCATGCCCGTGTGGAAGGACTACACTGGACGGGATATCAAAGTGGCCGTGTTCGATCAGGGCATAGACAGTAGTCACTCGGATCTGGGTAACAATCTGTTATTAGCGCTGGGTCGGGATGCAGCCACTTCATCAGGGAATGGACTGCCGAAGACACCTGCGCCCACTTTGTCAGGTAACGGGCTGCCAAGATTATCCGGCGACAATCATGGCACGGCCGTGGCAGGTGTCATAGGCGCCGAAAGAAATGGTAGCGGGACCGTTGGCGTTGCCTATGGTGTGGATCTGGTATCGATCTATTCACCGTTGAGTGGATCGGTGCTAGCCTTCGGTGCAAGCGTGGCCAACGCCTTCGCTAATGCACGCACGGCAGGCATCGATATCATTAACGACAGTTGGGGGTTTGCTCCCCAGAAACCTGGAAATGCGAATTACGCATTCGTCGACAATTTTGCAACTCCAAATTTCGCTGCAGCGGGTCAAGAGCTGTACAACCTCGCTGCTTTCGGGCGCGGCGCTCTTGGAGCCATCGTCGTTCAATCTGCGGGCAACGGTTACAAGTTTGGCGACGATACCAACTTGCACAGTTTTCAAAACAGCCGCTACATCATCACTGTCGCTGCGAGCGACTACTTCGGACAGGCAGCATCCTATTCCTCTCCTGGAACGTCAATCCTGGTCACGGCACCTGGCGGCGAGAATGGTGGCGCCACCGGCATCTTTACAACTGATCGGGTTGGCGCGGCAGGGTACAGTCCTTCGGATTACACGTTCCTGGCAGGGACATCATTCGCAGCGCCCATTGTCTCGGGTGTGGTTGCACTCATGCTCGAAGCCAACCCGAACCTCGGCTACCGCGATGTGCAGGAGATTCTTGCCTACAGCGCCCGACACATCGGCGACGACTGGACTAACTTGGAATTCAACGGAGCGGATAACTGGAACGGCGGCGGGTTGCATTACGACGGAACCTTGCGGAAATTTGGTTTCGGCTTGGTGGATGCAATGGCTGCGGTGCGGTTGGCGGAAACATGGGGTGCGGCGCCGCACACAGTCGCCAATCTGCAAGAGCTTTCCTTCACGCGCACCCCGCATACAGCCATCCCGGACAATAATTTT
>JAYUYT010000108.1:0-10524 GCA_043752345.1 Nitrosospira sp. | reverse complement strand
AACGTAGCGGCAAACGCTATCGTCTCGGCGACCGGCTACGGATCAAGATCGTGCGGGTCGATCTGGAAACCAGCAAGATCGATTTCGTGCCGGCCGGGAAGGGCGAATAGAATCGCAGGGCAGACACAAACCCCGTTCTTACTTTGCCAACGCTTGCCATATAAATGTCCAATATCCGCCTGATATTCGGTTTCCACGCCGTCACCAGCCGCTTGCGGCAGAATCCAGACAGCATCAAGGAAGTTTTTCTCGATGCCGCTCGCCGCGACCAGCGCGTACGCGATCTGGCGAAAATGGCCGAGGCCCAGGGCGTTCGCGTGATCCCATGCGATAGCGCCAGACTTGCCAGCATGGCAGGCGGCGCCCATCATCAGGGGGTGGCAGCCAATATCGACGCCAGCCGCAGTTATGTGGATATCGAAGACGTGCTTGACACTCTCGCTGAACCGGCGCTGCTGCTGGTGCTCGATGGGATTCAGGATCCGCATAACCTGGGGGCATGTCTGCGGGTGGCGGATGCCTTCGGCGTGCATGCGGTAATCGCGCCGAAAGACCGCGCTGTGGGACTCAATGCCACGGTACACAAAGTGGCGAGCGGCGCTGCCGACACCGTACCGTATGTCGCCGTCACCAATCTGGCGCGCACCTTGCGGGAATTGAAACAGCGTGACATCTGGATCATAGGCACGGCAGCCGATGCGGACAGCAGCCTTGATTCCATTAAACTGGACGGCCCGATCGCCTGGGTACTGGGTGCGGAAGGGGACGGCATACGGCGACTCACCCGTGAAGTCTGTGATCAACTGGTTTCCATTCCCATGCTGGGCAGCGTCGAAAGTCTCAATGTTTCGGTCAGCGCAGGCATTTGCTTGTTTGAGACTCGCCGCCAGAGGCGGGGAGCCTCTGAATGACCGCCAGGTTGGCTGCAAGTACGTTTGATATTTTTTCGTTAATTCAGTAGAATACCGGCCTCTTAACCTGAATGTCCCTTGCTCTAGGGCATGAACATCCGGGTACAACCCTTGCCTTATACTGTGTCCGCATCACAGGAGGCTTTACCCATAAGGAAACCGCATGCGACATTACGAAATCGTTTTCATGGTTCATCCCGATCAGAGCGAGCAGGTGCCCGCGATGATTGAACGTTACCGCAGCATGGTGACCGCCAAGAATGGTCAGGTTCACCGTCTGGAAGACTGGGGCCGCCGCCAACTCACCTATCTGATTCAGAAAGTTCATAAGGCGCATTACGTGCTGATGAACATCGAGTGCGATCAGGAAACCTTGGACGAACTGGATCATGCTTTCAAATTCAACGACGCAATCTTGCGTCATCTGACCATCAGAATGGATGGCCCGGTGACTGAGCCTTCACCCATGATGCGCGAAGAAAGGCCGGCGGCTGTTTCACAGGCAGCGGAGGAAGCTAGAGAAACTAGCATTGCCTAACTTCAGCCTAGATCAGTTAATTGGATTGCAACCAGACCGTAATTTGCGGCAGGATCGCCGAAATCAGCAAGCTGCGTTATACCCCAACAGGAGTGGCGGTGACTGAATTCAAAATCAGTCACATTTCCCGGCAAATGGAAGCAGGCCTGCCGCGCCAAGTGGAATGTGAAATCTCCGCAATGGCACTGGCGCAGATGGCGAAAACCGTTTCCAGCATGGAGCCTGGTGCTACAGTAAAGCTGACCGGATTTCTGGCGAAAAAAAGCCGCATGAGTACGCAACTGGTGTTGCATGTGAACAACGTAGATATCATTTAATCGGGAAATAGGAAAAAATCATGGCTCGTTTTATCTCAAGGCGTAAAGACAGCAAAGACAAGGACAAGGACAAGAAGGCAAAGCCCCTGTTCAAACGCAAGAAATTCTGCCGTTTCACCGCAGAAGGCATCAAGACTGTGGATTACAAGGACATTGAGATATTGAAAGATTTCATCAATGAAAACGGCAGGATCATTCCCGCCCGGATTACCGGTACCCGGTCCCATTACCAGCGCCAGTTGGGTGTGGCCGTCGAGCGTGCACGTTTCCTTGCGCTGCTGCCTTACACCGACCTGCACTGAGGAGTGACAGCATGCAAATCATATTGATGGAAAAAGTTATTAATCTTGGCCAGATGGGCGATGTGGTCAAGGTAAAAAATGGTTATGCGCGCAATTTCCTGATCCCGCAGGGCAAGGCCAAGCGGGTGACGGAGGCTGCTGTGGCTGAGTTCGAGGCAAAACGCGCTGAACTGGAGAAAGCCCAGGCGGAAATCCTGGCTGCTGCCCAGGCGCGTGCAGCCAAATTGGACGGACTGATGGTACAAATCAGCCAGAAAGCCGGGATAGACGGCAAGCTGTTCGGTTCAGTCACCAACGTGGATATTGTGGACGCACTCAAGGCGCAGGGCTTTGAGGTCGAGAAAGCCATGATCCGGATGCCGCAAGGACCATTGAAGCAGGTAGGTGATCATCCGCTGATTATCGCTCTGCACAGTGACGTATTGGCGCACATCACGGTGTCGGTACTGGGTGAAACCGTATCCTGAACACATTTTTGGCTGGGTAAGGAAAAGGGGCTGGTGACAGCCCTTTTTTATTTTTTCCGGCACCGGCTGATGGTAGAATCATTCCATCCCGCTATCCGTCCCTCTACGCACATTCCATGGCCCAGATTCTCTCCACTGTCAGCAACGATCAATCGCTTGAATCCTACAAGACGCCACCGCATTCAGTAGAGGCTGAGCAGTCGGTATTGGGTGGGTTGATGTTGGACAATCATGCCTGGGACAAGGTGGCCGATGTCATCACCGAGGACGATTTCTACCGGCAGGACCACCGTCTTATTTATCGCCACATCTGCAAGCTGGTCGAACACAACAAACCTGCAGACGTAGTAACTGTGGCCGAATCGCTGGAAACTTCAGCAGAGCTGCAAAGTGTCGGCGGGCTGGCCTATGTTGGCGCAATGGCACAGAACACACCATCCGCAGCCAACATCCGCCGTTACGCGGAAATCGTGCGGGAACGTTCAGTCATGCGCAAGCTCGCCCGGATCGGATCGGAGATTACCGACTCAGCGTACAGCCCGGCAGGGCGCTCTGCCGCGAATCTACTGGATGAAGCTGAAGCCAAGGTGTTCGAAATTGCCGAGGCGGGCGCGCGCGGAAAACAAGGTTTTACCGATATCCAGCCGCTGCTGAAGCAAGTGGTGGAGCGTATTGAGACACTCTACAACCAGGATAATCCCAACGATGTTACCGGCATTGCTAGCGGATTCCACGATCTCGACCAGAAGACTTCCGGTTTTCAGCCAGGCGATCTGGTTATCGTCGCTGGCCGTCCGTCCATGGGAAAGACTGCGTTTGCACTCAATATCGCCGAGCATGTGGCGCTGGTACTGGAAAAGCCGGTGGCAGTATTCAGCATGGAAATGGGCGGGACGCAGTTGGCAATGCGGATGCTGGGTTCAGTAGGCAGACTGGACCAACACAAGGTACGCACCGGCCGCCTGCAGGATGAAGACTGGTCCAAGCTTACCCATGCACTGGGCAAGCTGAACGATGCACCTCTGTTCATTGACGAAAGCGCGGCATTGAATTCCCTGGAACTGCGCGCGCGGGCGCGGCGACTGCACCGTCAGCACGGTGGGCTCGGCTTGATCGTGGTGGACTATCTGCAACTGATGTCCGCCAGCAGTCAGGGTGAAAACCGTGCCACCGAAATTTCTGAAATCTCACGTTCGCTGAAAGCGCTGGCAAAAGAACTGCAAGTGCCGGTGGTCGCGCTGTCGCAATTGAACCGCAGTCTGGAGCAGCGTCCGAACCCGCACAAACGCCCAGTAATGTCGGATTTGCGCGAGTCGGGCGCCATCGAACAGGATGCAGACTTGATTCTGTTCATCTATCGTGACGAAGTCTACAATCCTGAAACACAAGACAAGGGGATAGCCGAGATCATCATTGGCAAGCAGCGTAACGGTCCCATCGGAAAAATTGATCTTACTTTCCTGGGCGAATACACCCGATTCGAGAGTCACGCAAGATCCGGGCATTATTAGTCAAATGTTGCATGAGTCCGCATGACGATGTTGCAAGTAACTTTCTACAACACTTCCGCCGCATAATCCGCCAGTCTGGAACGTTCACCGCGTTGCAGTGTCACGTGTCCGCTATGGTTCCATCCTTTGAAGCGATCCACCACGTAGGTTAATCCTGAGCTACCCTCGGTCAGATAAGGCGTATCTATTTGCGCAATATTGCCCAGACATACCACCTTGGTGGCGGGGCCGGCACGGGTGATGAGTGTTTTCATCTGCTTAGGCGTGAGATTTTGTGCCTCATCGATGATCAGAAACTTGTTGATGAAGGTGCGTCCGCGCATGAAGTTGAGTGATTTTATCTTGATGCGTGAGCGGATCAGATCACGGGTGGCGGCGCGCCCCCATTCACCAGCCCCGTTGTCGGTTTTGTTGAGTACATCCAGATTGTCTTCCAGCGCACCCATCCACGGCGTCATCTTTTCTTCCTCGGTGCCGGGCAGAAAACCGATATCCTCGCCCACCGGCACGGTGACGCGGGTCATGATGATCTCCGAATAGATCTTGTGTTCGAGCGTCTGCATCAGGCCGGCAGCCAATGTCAGCAGAGTCTTGCCGGTACCGGCCTGTCCCAGCAGCGTGACAAAATCCACTTCCGGATTCATCAGTAGATTGAGCGCAAAATTCTGTTCACGATTGCGTGCGCTGATACCCCATACGTTATTCTTTGGTTGCGCATAATCCGTGACGGTTTGCAGGATTGCAGTCTTGCCGTTGAGCTCCTTGACTTGGGCATGAAATGGCTGGTTATGCTCCAGATAAATAAACTGGTTGATCTGGAAACTTGCGCACAGCGGCCCGTGCACGCGATAGAAAGTGTGGCCGGATTGCTGCCATGATTCCATCTCCTTGCCGTGCTTGTCCCAGAAATCCTCCGGCAATTCCTGAACGCCGGAAAACAGCAAGTCGGTGTCTTCCAGTACCTTGTCGTTAAAATAATCTTCTGCTGCCAGACCCAGTGCGCGTGCCTTGATACGCATGTTGATGTCCTTGGAGACCAGAGCCACCTCGCGTCGCGGGTAGGCTTCGTGCAAGAATTTCACCACACCTATGATCTGGTTGTCCGCTTTGCCACTCGCCAGCCGCGCCGGCAGGTCACCATCGATCGCCTGCGTCTGCAGGAATAAGCGGCCGCTTGCATCGCCGCTACCATGCGTTTCCAGAGAGATGCCATCGTCAATATCGGTGACCACGCTGCTGACGATTTCGTCCAGGAAACGGCTGGTCTGGCGGGCATTGCGCGCCACTTCCGACATGCCCTTTTTGTTGTTGTCGAGTTCTTCCAGGGTAACCATGGGAATGTAGACGTCATGTTCCTGGAAGCGGAACAGGCTGGTGGGGTCGTGCATCAACACATTGCTGTCGAGCACGAATAGTTTAAGGTTGGTGCGCAAACGAGTGACTACTTTGACAGGAGGAACCGGTTTTCTGGGACTCATGGTGTTTCTTCTTATTTGGCTAGAGTTTTTACGAATTCCAATACCTCTTGCACATGGCCGGGAATCTTGACGCCACGCCACTCCCGCTGCAATAGCCCATGGCTGTCGAACACGAAGGTACTGCGTTCGATGCCACGTACCTGTTTGCCGTACATGTTTTTCATCTTGATGACACCGAACAGCTTGCAAACAGTTTCATCGGCATCGCTCAGCAACTCGAATGGAAAATCCATCTTGGTCTTGAAATTCTCGTGCGACTTAATGCTGTCGCGCGAAATGCCGACGATGTCACAGCCGAGTTTGATGAAATCGGCATAAGCATCACGGAATTGCTGACCCTCGGTGGTGCAGCCCGGCGTATTGTCCTTGGGATAAAAATAAACTACCAGATTCTTGCCCGAGGCTGCGACGGATAAACGGAACGTTTTGCCGCTGGTTGCAGGTAGTTCAAAATCGGGGACGGGCTGATTTAACATCGGGAGGGATCTGTTTTCAGGATTTTCGCACTATTCATGGTAACAAAAAAATGGCGCAATGCAAGCCGGGGGCCTAAAGTGGATTAAATCTTCTCTCGCACTGCATCCGCCCAGCAATTGGGGGTTTCGAACAAGCGTACTTGCTCCAGACGAAGGTGGTTGTCGTAATGGTCCTGATAGGCAGCGTCGAGTATATGAAATGCGACAAGCGCCAGATTTTCCGCAGTAGGCGGCACATCCAGCACCACCGTTTTGTGGTTTTCGAGAGATTGTAGAAACTGTAACACCGGCAGATCCCCTGAGTACGCCAGAAAAGCGTGATCCCACTCGTCTACCAGCGCAGTTTTGGCAATGCGCTTTACTTCCGCATAATCCATCACCATGCCTTGCTCGGCAATGCCTTCGTCAGTGATAATGTCGCCGAACAGAGTGATTTCAATGGCGTAGCGATGGCCGTGCAAGTGGCGGCACTGGCTGTTATGGGAAGGGATACGGTGGCCGGCGTCGAATTCCAGCCTGCGGGTGATTAACATTGACAGGATTGTAACATTGCAGCGTACTTCCAAAGTATTGAATATCGTCGACCATAGTCGCGACAACGCGGGGATGACCTATATTTATCCGGTAGTGTCGCGCCGCGCCGGTGGCGTGTCGGTGGGTGTCAATCTCAATCCCAACAACGCTTGCAATTGGCGCTGCGTTTATTGCCAAGTGCCGGAGCTCAAACGGGGTGCGGCGCCAGTGATTGACCTGATCAAACTGGAAACAGAGTTGCGCACCTTCCTGCAAGAAATTCTGCATGGTAGCTTCATGCAGACGCAGGTGCCAGCGGAGGCAAGACGCATCAACGACATTGCTTTATCGGGTAACGGCGAACCTACCAGTGCCAAGGAATTTGAGCAAGTGATCGATCTGATCGGACAGGTAACGCGCGATTTTGATTTGCCCAGGGAGCTCAAACTGGTGCTGATCACCAATGGCAGTCTGATCGACCGACATAACGTGCAGGTAGGATTGCGACGGATGGCGGAGCTTAACGGCGAAGTCTGGTTCAAGCTGGACAGTGTCACGCGTACTGGGAGGCAGCGCATCAATAATACTCGCATGAGCTTGCAGCGGGTGCGTGACAATTTGCGGCTGGCCGCATCCCTCTGCCCTACTTGGCTGCAAACTTGCGTGTTTCAGATCGATGGCATCCCACCGGTCAAAGCGGAAACCAACGCTTATCTGGAATTTATCGCAGAATTACTGCGGAAGGACGTGCCGTTGCAAGGAGTGCTGCTCTATGGGCTTGCACGCCCTTCGATGCAGCCAGAAGCGCCACGGCTGACGCAAGTTACCCAGACCTGGATGGAATCGTTCGGTGCAGAAATTCAAGCCCTTGGCCTCACCGTAAAACTCAGCCCATAACGCCCGCGCTCCATCTTGCTCGACCGCAGCGGCGGGGTAGCGGCAAGGGCCGCACTGGAATTATTTCGACTTGGCGGCTTTCTTCAGGCTCTTGTACAAATCAGGGTTCTCGGTTTTCAGCAGCCCGGCCACGATCAGATCATCTTTCCTGATTTTACTCAGATCGATCTGTTCGACGTGCACCAACCGGACAAGCTCTCTCACCGGTCTTGGCATGTTGCGCCCGCTTTCATAGCGCGATCCGCCACTTTGGGTAACGCCGACCTTGCTCCAGAAATCATGCTGATTAAGCCCCAGCTTACGGCGGATCTCACGCGGGTTGGATATTTCTTCAAAGAGTTTCATGATGCCTATCCTCTATAGTTAGATTTATGGGATTATGATGACCGCAAGTCAAATTGAATATTCAAACCAGTTCCTTCAATCCTGCACAATTATAAATCTAGTTGGTTTTTTTGTTCTGCGCAAGCAACTGAGTTCAATCTGGGAAGATTAGCCTTTCCTTAGTGTTCTTTGCGGGAATCAGGTAAAATTTGCATCTTTCTGATCATCCTTGACAGGGGATATTGGCAGACGTGGCACTGATTGTTCAAAAATACGGCGGTACTTCGGTCGGTAGCCCTGAGCGCATCAAGAATGTGGCCCGCCGGATAGCAAAATTTCAATCCAAGGGCCACCGTCTAGTGGTGGTGGTCTCCGCCATGAGCGGAGAGACTAACCGCCTGATTGCGCTGGCCAAAGAGATTCAGGCTCATCCCGATTCGCGCGAACTGGATGTCATGGTTTCGACTGGCGAACAGATTTCCGTGGCGCTGCTGTCAATGGCGCTTATGGAGTTGGGGATCAAGGCCAGAAGCTATACCGGGGCGCAGGTACGGATACTTACCGACAGCGCCCACACCAAAGCACGCATACTGAAGATCGATGAAGACAGGTTGCGCGCCGACCTCGATGCTGGACATATCGTAGTGGTGGCTGGATTCCAGGGAGTGGATGAAGCCGGCAGCATCACTACGCTGGGTCGGGGCGGTTCGGACACAACCGCCGTAGCACTGGCAGCAGCGCTGAAAGCCGATGAATGCCAGATTTATACCGACGTGGATGGCGTTTATACCACCGATCCGCGCATCGTGCCTGAAGCGCGGCGACTGAAAACTATCACTTTTGAGGAAATGCTGGAAATGGCAAGCCTTGGTTCCAAGGTGCTGCAAATCCGCTCGGTTGAATTCGCCGGTAAATACAAGGTCAGATTGCGGGTGCTGTCCAGTTTTGAGGAAGAAGGCGAGGGTACCCTGATTACTTTCGAGGAAGATAACGACATGGAACAAGCCATCATTTCAGGTATTGCATTCAACCGTGACGAAGCCAAGATCACCGTGCTGGGTGTGCCCGACCGTCCCGGCATCGCCTATCAGATTCTGGGTCCGGTAGCCGATGCCAATATCGATGTGGATATGATTATCCAAAATGTTGGCCATGACGGGCTGACAGATTTTTCATTCACCGTACCACGCAATGAATTTGTCAGAACGGTAGACATCCTGAAGAGCCAGGTGCAGCCTCATATCGGTGCCCGCGACGTGATCGGCGGCGACAGGATAGCTAAGGTGTCGATAGTGGGCGTGGGGATGCGCTCACATGTTGGCATCGCCAGCACAATGTTCCGTACCCTGGCGGAAGAAGGCATTAATATCCAGATGATTTCTACTTCCGAAATAAAGATTTCAGTAGTGGTAGACGAGAAATATATGGAACTCGCGGTACGGGTGTTGCATAAGGCTTTTGACTTGAATCAGGCAGCCTGAAGCATCTCTAGAAAGCCTTGTGGGGTTTGACCAGGAAGTTGTTAACCGCTATCCTAGCGCCTCTTCCGTAACGAGACAGGCCGATGGTCGGCGAGCCGTTGTGTATGGCGCGCTCTTTGAGCGCCGCAGACCACTCGGTTGTAAATTTCGGAGAAGCAGGTCGAGTGGTCACGGCAATAGCCGTTGTGTATGGCGCGCTCTTTGAGCGCCGCAGACCACTCGGTTGTAAATTTCGGAGAGATGGCCGAGTGGTCGAAGGCGCTCCCCTGCTAAGGGAGTATAGGCTCAAACGGCTTATCGAGGGTTCGAATCCCTCTCTCTCCGCCAGTCTGATATAATTTTGTCCGGCGATTGATTCCGAGCAGAAATTGGTAGATAGTTTTTAGATTTTCAGCGCCCGTAGCTCAGTTGGATAGAGTACTTGGCTACGAACCAAGGGGTCGGCGATTCGAATTCGTCCGGGCGCACCATTATAATCAAGGGGTTGGAGCAATCTAACCCCTTTTTTATTTCTGGCTTTGTAGCCCAATTGTAGCCATTTCCCTTGTTTCGTTTTGTACCAACTTCAATCCGGATAGGCGATCAACGTATTTGACCAGGTGCTCGCTGGAAAGGTGAGCATACTTTCTCACCATTTCCACACTTTCCCAGCCCCCCAGCTCTTGCAGAACGTACAGCGGTGTTCCTGCTTGTACATGCCAGCTTGCCCAAGTGTGGCGCAGATCGTGCCAGCGAAAATCACTGATACCAACCTGTACTAACGCATTCCGCCATGCCTTGGTGTTAACTTGGCATAGTGGCTTGCCTTGGTAGCTGAATACATGCGTTGGATGCTTACCTATCTGCTCTCGTATTACGATGACAGCAGCGGCACTCAACGGCACTGCAATCGCCTTTCTGGCCTTGGCCTGGTCCGGGTGTATCCACGCTGTTCGCCTGGCAAGATCAATCTGCGACCACTGCAAGCCGGTGACATTGGCACGCCGTAAGCCTGTTTCCAGAGAAAATCTCACCATTGCGGCCAGATGTTCTGGCAAGACAGCCATAAGCTGTTCCGCTTGCCCCTGAGTAATCCAGCGAATCCGCCGGGTAGGCTCAGGGAGCATTCGAACACGGGGAACGCGATCCAGCCATTCCCAGTCATTAACGGTCTTGCGTAATACCGCCCGAACCACTTCCATCACGCGGTTGACTGAACTGTTCTTTACGCCTTCAGCCATGCGTGCAGCCATGATCCTGTCCACCAATTCACGGTTGATCTCATCTAGCATTCGCCCACGCAGAAACCGATCCAGCCAGCGTAAATGTA